>NZ_JAGQEG010000186.1 GCF_018305005.1 Collimonas silvisoli | reverse complement strand
ATTACAACTCAGTTCGTCCACATAGCGCCCTTGGGCAAATGGCACCGGACCAATTCCGGGTATTGCATCACAACGAAAACAGCGAAATTACTAACTTGCGATTGGTGCACTCAGCGGGGTAAGGTCAATATAGCCAGCAGTAATGTAATGGAACATGAATTGGCCCTTACAGGTCGCATTTACGTATCTCTCAGTTCGCGGACATTCCTGTGAAAACTCTGTGAGCGCGCTATACAGAAAACTCCCTCGCTTCAAGCCTCTCGTCCAAAGGGAGTTCCAAAAGTTCGCGTACCAACTCCTCTCGAAACAATTGTGAATTATCTGAGGGACGAGCATGAAAAACATACCGGGTCTTTAGATACATCGGAAGCCCGTCACCCAAATTTTCTTCTCGAACAACAACTTGGTACTTGATGCTATCGGCTGGAAGACAAGAAATATCACCTTGAATAATCATCGTTTCCCAACCAACACCTCCAAGACGTCCATCAGCTTTTTTCTTATATTGCTCATCACAAACAATTACTACTTTCTGCGCCAATGCCAATTCATTACACATCCATTGCGGTAGATCCATACCTCGTCGCAGATGAAATTTATCCAATCGAGCTTGAATGCCGTGATCAATCAGAAAAAGTGCAAGCTCTTTTACCCAATTCACAGCCTCGTTATCGCTGGACGTGTGGCTAACAAATACGCGAACCGCCTCTCGTCTCCGTCCTGCAATTCCCTTCTTGTTTCCGCGCAGTCTGTCAAATACCTCCTTGTGAAGCACAAAGATGTTCAGAACTGCATCTGCGTGAGCGGTGTTACAAAACCCTTCTTTCAAAGCCCTTACAACCTCCTCACTTTGAAGCCCCCCAGCGCCAGCACCAAGCAGAGGAACATTAACGACACGAACCGATGCTTGTTCAGTCGTGAACCTACCCAATGCACTACCGATTTCTTTAATTGCCGACGCGGTCGAAGTCATAGCAGCAACAGAGGCGGCAAACGCAACAAATTGGGCGATATTTTCCCCGCCTTCAAATGGCATAATCTCAACTTGCCCTAGCTTCATGCCCGGTTTCGGATGGGGAAGTGAGTAATGATCAAGGGAGCGAGCGACAAATCCAGTGACAGCTCCCACGGTTGCACATGGCAACACAATCATATCTGAAGGACCATCAAATAGGTTACCAAGTCTTATTTTCACTGAAGCAGCCATATCCATCTCCATAAATATTTCAGCGCTTGGCACTTGCGGCTTCGATTTCGTGAATTAAAGCAGCATGCTCCCACTTCACTGCTTGCCCCCGTTCGAACGCCTCCGGTGTACTCGTCGGAGGTTTGTTGCTCTTGTAAAAGCCAATTGACCCCATTCCGAGCTTTAAACTCTCTTCGCTTTCCCAATTGACCGATTGGCTCGATGCGCTCTTCTCCGAGAGAGAGATAACCCTGTTCACTACACCAATCGCGGAGGGTTGACCGAAAGCCATGCGCGGTTGCGACGCGGCCAGGTTTATCGCTAGGTGCCTTGACACGGCGTAAAAAACTGGTGAGTACCATATCTGAAAGCTCTACCTGATCCCGTGGCGAAGGAAATACTAAGTCCTCATGCTGCCCTTGCTGCTTGGTGAGAATTTCAATAACGTGTTGAGATAATGGAAGGTGTTCAAGTGAACGGTGGGATTGCCTATCTTTCGTATGAATTCCCAGTCTAAAGTCATGCAGTTGGCGAGACGTTCTGCTTTTTCCTACCGTCGGCTCTTGACCGATTCCGCTTTGTTAAAAAATTTAATTCCAGCTAAATCTAATACCACTTGCATGATTGAGTCTCATGCTCTCCCGATATTTCTTCTTCCGGCAGGTAGTTTGATGTAGCCCGCTTTTTCTCATTAACCTTATGGTCGATATGCCAAATGCGTGAGCGAATAACAATTTTGTTCGCCCCCGTCTTTTTCATAAGCAGAACCGCTCGCAGTTTTAAAATTAATTAGTTTTGAATAATGCGACGCAACTGGAGTCGGACGGATATCTTGATCCGATAATTCTTTGGTGGAAAGAGCCACCAACATCAAAAATAGTAAATGAAATCGCGGAGAGCTTCTTTGTATTTTTATCAAAATCGGTGCTCACCGTGTAGGTATGCCCGTTATCCAATCGTAAAACAAATGCGCCTGAAGGCCCCTTATAAACACCAGATTCCACCCCATTTGTATTCGGTATAAAACAACCGATATTTCGTACTCTTATCTTGGCTAACTCGGACAGTCGCTGCTCCTGAGTCTTATCGCTCGACAACGAGATTGGGTCCCAATCGAGAGGCTCGGCCGATATTTTGGTCGACGCATCGATAAAATTTAATAGTCTGACTTTTTCGACTTCTTGGTTTTGCTTGAACGAAAAGCTAAGCTCCTCTAACAACGGCCCCATTGCTTTTGTCCAATCGCTATTCTCTCCTTCTGCGATTTCTTTATAATTTGCAACGTCTACGGGGAAATTCGGGATCAGTTTGTCATAAACAACATTAATCAATTCGACGTAGTTTCGATACGGCTGTAGACACTGTGTAACAAATTTGGAATCTTTATTCCAGCCTGGCCTTGCGGTGTTTAGCAAAGCTGCCATCACGATCGCACGATCATACTTAGCTAATTTCAGTGCATCGACGTTGCTGCGAATTTCACGACATGCCCCTGAATAAACTTCGGGATCGCTCTGCCCCAGACTCTGGAGCAATGTCGGTGTCTTCGCGTTGAGTTTTTGCAATATATTTAGTGTTGAGACACCTGAACCAGGAGGGAATTGAAGAACGTCGTCATCAGTAAACGTATTTCTATCAGGGATGAAAAGCGGCAGCACTGGCGCTTGTCCGAATAGTGAACGCTGAAATGAAATATGGAACACGACATCAAACAAATGATCTTTGGTTCTCCCACCTAAATAGGCATCAGCAGCTGCAGTAGAGGCATTTTCGGACTCCTGCTTAGTTTCTGTCTGCCATATGGGTATTCTGATTTCATTTTTTCCTGCCGTCAGATCCTCCCAATGGATAACCTGCTCCACGGGCGACAATGACGAACTACTTGTAAGTGACTTGTAATAGTCGCCCACATTCTTGAACGAATTGCTACTAGCCAAATTGGTAAAACCAGCAATCGTTTGTGCAGCGCCCCCGGTAGTTAAAGCGCTCGCAACCCCTAATAAAACAGCCGCCTGAGAGGACACAGCTTCTTCCCGATCCCCACTGTATCTAAACACCAAGGTTATTTTTTGCGGTTGATTAGATTGGACAACAGAATTCGGAACAATTAACACTTCCGATGCGGTAGGTTCGACGCACTGGTTGCGCTTGTCTGAAACCAGGTGTTTTTCATATAACGGAATTTCGATTTCTTCTACATGCGCAAAGCCACGTGGAATCGCTGTCAAGGCGATATCCACTCTGTCTCTGTGAAAGCTATTCGACTTTCCCGGTGTGATGCAAGCTACCTTACCAAGTCTATCGATAGTCGCAGACACACGGATGTAGCCATGCTCGTAATTTTTATGGTCATAAGGATCATCGGCAAGCCAAGCCGGAGCTGCGGGCGGTGCGATTTTGAATGATGCTTGTGGGGACGGATAAATCACCGTGGATGCGGCACATCCTCCGATGGAACATGACAATATTACCACAAACAGTGTTATTTTCACAACCTCTCCCTAGCGCACTTTTTATGTTTAATCAATGCCCAAAGAATCCTAGCATAATTATTCCTGCGTAGAAAAATTTCCAAATGGAAATATAAAATTTCATCAGCGATCCCGTTGGAGAACAACAAAGAGTCGGAAAAACAACCTCAATCATCGTCAGCGTCCTTGCGTTAATTGGATTGCCGAACTGACCGTACCCCGAAATCAGTATCACCGATTATTAGAATTTTCCGACTCCTGACCGTACCCCGAAATCAGTATCACCGATTATTAGAATTTTCCGACTCCTGGATACCGGCCAAGAAGGCACTTTCCCTTGCCTGGCGAGCGAATTCTGCCGGTGTCGCCCACTGCAATGCAGAGTG
>NZ_JAGQEG010000185.1 GCF_018305005.1 Collimonas silvisoli | reverse complement strand
AGGATGATCAGGGTGCCGCGGGCTACGAAGTCGCCGCCTTTCCACAGGGCGTCCAGGCCGTAGGGGTTGTCGACGGTTTCCTTGGCGGCCGGGGCTGGCGGCGGGGTTGGGGTGTCGGCCACAGGGGTGGCAGATGCTGCCGCCGATGCGGCAGTGCCTGCAGCGGCTGTTGGCGCTTCGGCGGAGGCCGAAGCAGCAGGAGTTTGGGCAACGGCTGCCAGCGGAGCTGAGATCGTCACGGCGGAGATCATCAGGGCGGCAACCAGGGCGGATAAGCGATTACGAGTGATAGACATACTAATACTCCAAATTTTATAAATTAGATTGCTAGGATAACTGACAAGGTAGTGGTTCTACACTTTGGTTATTCGAGCTTCCAGACATACTGCATTTTTGTCGTTGACTGCACAGGTTTACCATCGGCCATGGCCGGGGTGAAATGGCACAAGCTCCACGCTTTCACTGTGGCTCTGTCCAGATCTTTGAAACCGCTGCCCTTTTCAACAGTGGAATCGACAACATTACCGTCAGTGCCAATTGTCAGCTTGACAGTAACCGTACCCTCTTCTTCATTACGCAACGAGGTTCTCGGATATTCAGGTTTTTCGCAATTACCGGCAATTTTTGCGCTGGTATGCGAAGGACCTGCTTCACCGGTAGCGGACGGCTGCGCCACGGAAGTAGGCAAATCGTTGGTCGGCGGTTTGACATTGGTGACAGCTGCAATCACGTTCTCTTGTGGCGGCGGCGTTACCTTTACCTCTGGTGGAGGTACGAACGGTGGCGGTGGCGCAACCGATTTTGGCGGCGGCGGTACCGGCTTGTCCGGTGGTGGTGGCGGTGGCGGCGGCTTGATCTCCTCGATTATCTTGGTTTCGACCGGTTGCTGAATCACTTCGACAACTTTACGGGCCAGCCCTGTAATCAACGCATAAACTAAAGCTACATGCAGAAGAACAACCACGCTGATGCCAACTACATTCTTGGAAGGGTTCCTCCCATCCTGCGTGAAATCCATGCCTCTTTCCTCCGATACTACATTATTCAATTGCTAAAACCACATGCAATCTGATGAGTGAACTACTAGCCAATTTACGATAACGCAAAAATTGTACCAATCAAACTGCGCCTGCAATGCAAATGATTCGGTACCAGGAAAATCATCAGACATTTTTTATTGCTACTCCAACAAAAAATATCAGATCATCCTCCCCACTTTAGTGCGCGTCCGCAAATACTACATCAATGACTTCTAAAACAGCAGAAACATCTTGCCTAACTTATGCATTCCGAAAAGCCAAAACCACCTGGAAAATTTCCCAGGTGGTCTGCTTACGCAAAGTGCTTAAGCCAATCAAATCCTGCTGTTAGAAGAATTGATAGTTGGCGCGGACGAAGAACGCACGGCCAATAGCATCGCCGTAACGGGCATCGTAACCATACTGGAAGTTGTCGGTTACGTTGGACGCCGGTGGGTCAGTATTGAACAGGTTCTTGATGCCAGCAGTCAAGGTCAGGTTCTTAAAGCCGGTATAGCTGCCCGACAGGTTGTAACGGGTGTAATCGCCAACTTGATGGTTCTTGTAGGCAGTTACAACATTAGGACCGTTTTGATCGCGGTAGCCTGTTGTATACACCTGTTGCAGCACTCCACTCCATGGGCCTTGGCTCCAGTTGA
Source organism: Collimonas silvisoli (assembly GCF_018305005.1). Lineage (GTDB taxonomy): Bacteria > Pseudomonadota > Gammaproteobacteria > Burkholderiales > Burkholderiaceae_D > Collimonas > Collimonas silvisoli. The sequence goes on along the minus strand of NZ_JAGQEG010000185.1, from coordinate 2,570 downwards.
GTGTAGCAGTATGGCGCCAGCGGAACACCACGCCGCCGGCAGTGCCGACGCCGCCGCCATAGACGGCCAGGTTGTTCAGGTATGCGCCGCCAACTGCAGATTGATAGTCGTACTGGGTGACGTAAGTGCCATCCAGCGACAGGCCGAAGTTACCCCATGCAGTCTTAGGCGCGCGCCATGCAAAGCCAAGGTCGAAACCTTGCGTATGGACGTTGCCCAGATTGACGTTGGTATCGGTGACGTAGTTCAGCGAACCGTCCGCATTGCGCACATAGTTAGCCGCGTATTTGACCGGATCGGCGAAAATGTCGCCTTCGGAAACCACTGAAATCTGGTTCTTGATCTTGATGTTGAAGTAGTCGACAGAAGCTGTCACCGACGGAATCGGCTCGATCACCATACCCAGCGTGAAGGATTTCGATTTTTCCGGTTGCAGATTCTTGTTGCCGCCTTGCAGCTTGAAGAATTGCTGGCCGCAATCGCGTGCTTCGACGCCACCTGCAGCAACATTACCGCCCGGGCACAGGACCGGGTCGTTATAAGCGCTGTTGGTGAAAGTCTTCGAGTTCGGATCATTCAGCTCATACAAGCTCGGTGCACGGAAACCAGTGCTGTACGAAGTACGGAACATGATCTCTTTAGCCGGTTGGAAACGCAGGCCGACCTTAGGATTGAGAGTGCCGCCGACATCGCTGTATCTATCGTAGCGGGCTGCCAATTGCGCTTCCAGGCTCTTGAAGATAGGCACGCTCAGCTCGGTGAACACAGCTTTCACGTTACGTGTGCCGGAAGACGATTTGGCATCTTGCGAACCGGTGCTGGAATCCAGATCGGCCAGCGCATGGTCAACGTTGAAGTTTGCCTTTTCCTTACGAAATTCACCGCCGATCGCAAAGCCTACCGCACCGGCCGGCAATTGGAACAGCTCACGGCTGGCAGTGAAGTCGACCGATGTCGTTTGCGTACGTGCATCTTCATAGGTACCGTACAGCTGAGCGCTCTTCAGGTACGCGGTACCAGCTGCAGTTTGCGGACCAAACGGGTTGATGACACCGTTCAGCAATCCGGCCCTGACCATATCGTTGTTCAGGTAACCGCCCGCCAGATTGTCTTCCGCCTTGCTCACCGAGTAGGACAAACCGGTCTTGTAGTCCCAGCCGAACTTGTTGCCTTCCAGGCTAAGCAGCAAGCGGTCGGTGCTGTTCTTCGACTCAGTCACGCGCTGACCGGCCTCTTGCGAGCGCCAGTTGAGCGACAACGGGCCGCCGCTCGCGTTGGCGTTGGCTGGAGTAATGCCATTGCCAGGATAGAACGGGCTACTGTTGGTGATGTAATAGTCGCTGCTGGTGCCGCTGACGTCGCCGGCAAATACGTCGCCTGCAATATAGGTTTTGACCTTGCTTTGCGAGTGCAGGTATTCAATCGATGCCGTATTGTCGGCATCCAGCTTGAAGGTTCCTTTGCCGAGCAGCGCAATTTCTTCTGTTTTCGGGACGATGCCGATATTCGCCTGGCTGTTGTAACGGCAAATGCCGCGCCGGTTGAACGCAAATGGCGACACGGAGCTGCAGTTGCCTGCATACGGATTGCCGCTTGCACCGGAGTTGATATCGGTGAAATTGGCTGGATAGGAATTGCCGCTGCTGGCGTTCAGGCCGACACCGGGATTCTGACCACCCAGTTTCGAAAAATTACGGTCGCTGGCTTTCACGCCGTTTTGGGTGTGATAGTCGATCACGCCAAAGAAGTTGTAGCGATCCTTGTCCAGGTCGCCGATACCGCCCGACAGGTTGACACGCTTTTCAGCGCCGCCGGCTTGTTGAGGCAAGATGCCTTCAGCGCTCAGGTTCAGGCCGGTATATGAACGTGTGGTGATGAAGTTGATGACGCCGCCGATGGCGTCGGTACCGTAGATCGCAGAAGCGCCGTCGCGCAGCACTTCAACGCGGTCCAGGGCTGCAATTGGGATCACGTTCAGGTCGACCGCAGAGCCGTCGAACGCGCTATTGGCCAACCGACGGCCGTTCAGCAGCACCAGTGTCTTGTTGGAGCCCAGGCCGCGCAAGTCGGCGGCGGCGCCGACAGTTTTGCCTGCACCAACGTTGGATGCTGTACTGAATTGTGTCTGGTTGCCTGAAATAGTGGACAAGACTTCAGCCGCTGTAGTCGATCCCACTTTGGTGAAATCGTCGGCCTTGATAACGGTAATCGGCGATACGCCTTCAGCCGCAATCCGTTTAATCGACGAGCCGGTAATTTCGACTCGTTGCATTTGTTGTGGAGCATCGTCCGTCTTCGTCTCCTGCGCCTGCACTGAGTGGGCCAACAGACCTAGCCCTACAGCGACGCCGCCCGAAAACATCAGTCGCAGCGAACGTGGCAATCCCCGTTCCTTCATCATAACCAAACTCCCTATGGGTAAAAGTTAGAGTTGAATTTAAGTTTTTGTAATAAATCAAACACGATTTGTTAATCGCCTTCTGAGCGATGCGTTAAAAATCTTTGTACAACAACGACAAAAAAAACAGATTTCTTTCGCGTGTAAAACAACAGCATTCACTGTTAATTTT
>NZ_JAGQEG010000184.1 GCF_018305005.1 Collimonas silvisoli | reverse complement strand
GGATTTCCAGTTTTGGCATCAACAATTTCATACACAATTTCATGCTCTTCTATCTCATGCCCAGCATATGCTCGCCAAGGAATAGCCCCAGAAATTCCAGCAAGCTCATGCTCCTCGAAGCCCATGCGGACATTCTCAAACGAAGCCTTGAGCCGTGGCGGTATTGTGCATTTGCAAATGCACAAATCCCCGTCTAAATTCGCCTGTCGGCCTTCTGGGTCGGTGTCTGGGCGATAGGGTGGAACGCACTTGGTCACCCCCCAGCTTTGGCAAGTATTGCAAAACACAGGATCGCCCTCGTAGCAAGCCAGCTTTCCATGATAGGTCGATGGAAATCGCTGCGGTCTGGGTTGCACCCTGCCCCCTCCTGGTGTGAGGCTGTCGCCCTCACAAATATACGGACGCCAATACATAGTTATTCCTTCTTCGCTGGTGTTTCAAATCCAATTTCTAGCAAACCAGGGATGGCTTCATCGTCCGCGTACTGGATGATTTTTGCAGCGTTCTGACTACTAGATTCAATCACGTCGCCATTCTCGACGTGGCTGCCCACAATAGCCAACGGCTTGCCTTCATACACAGAGGCATAGCCTGCACCAGAAACAATAGGGCTTTCGCGTCCATCAGGGTACCGAACCAAGTCACCCATAAGGGCAACTTTCATTCCGCCTACTCTCATCTCGGCCGATGATGTGGCCACTTCACCGCCACGAGCGGTTTTTGAACCCACAGTGGCCAGTGCATAAACCGCCTTAATAGGCCCGGTATCCATCAATGCCCTAGACATTTCGATAATTTGAAGAGCGTTTTCCGTGGTGCGCTTGTCGGCTGGGAAATCTTTGGAGTGAAACTCCAGTACCGTAGCAATTTTGAGCAGGTTGTCCATGGAAAACCGCGCCAGTCGGCCACTCAGAATGTCGCTGATTCGAGGTTGCGACTGAGCGCACAAGCCTCCAGCATGGGCTTGCGTCCAGCCATTGGCCTCGACAATGCTCTTGATGCGCTTGGCCAAGTATTCCCGCGCACGGGTACTGACCGCATCGCCCAACTCGGTGGCAGGGCTATTGGGATTGGTTGTGTTTATCATAATTATACACTATGCCGTATAGTGCATAAAACTTCAATCGTATATATTCTCTCTGTCGAAAAACAACTGTTACGACTTGCCCAACTGGCGTCTCACGCTGAATGCGAGCAACCTGTTTAACCGCCGTTTTGTCAGTGGCTGCCAATCGGAGAACACCTGCTTCTATGGCAACCAGCGCAGCTTGATTGCAAGCGCAAAGTACAACTGGTAAACAATAACGGCCATGCACGATAGCTCGCATGGCCGTTATGTGGTGTAGTGCTAGCGCAGTGCTCCGTTACTTGGTTCCTATATTCAGCTCCTATCCTCAGCTCTTTTTCAACTGATCCCGGATCGGCAGGTTGCGGATACGCTTGCCGGTGGCGGCGAAAATCGCGTTGCACAAGGCTGGCGCGATCGGTGGCGTGCCAGGTTCGCCGACGCCGCCCAGAGGCATGTCGTACTTGTGCGGCACGATGTGAACTCGCAGGTCACGCGGGGCGCTGAAGGCGCGCAGCACTTCGTATTCGTGGAAATTGCCTTGCTCCGCGCTGCCGTTCTTGAACGTGATTTCACCGCTCAGCGCCAAGCTCAGGCCCATGATGCAGGCGCCCTCGACTTGCGAGCGAATCCGGTCCGGCGTGATCTGCGGACCGCAATCGATCGCCATGTCGACCCGCGGAATGCTGATCGTACCGTCGTCGCCGACCGCCACCTCGATCACCGCCGCCACATAAGTCATGAAACTGTAGGCGACTGCCAAGCCTAAACCGTGACCCTTGGCAACCTTGCGGCCCCAGCCGGCTTCCTTGGTCGCCAGTTCCACCACTTGCCGCATGCGGCCGGTATCGAGCGGATACAAGAGCGGCGATTCGCCATAGTTGGTGCTGTCCGACATTTCCTGCGGATTGATCTGGCGCGCCGGGCCGATCAGTTCCAGCAGGAATTCCTTGTGATCGCGCTTGGCCGCGGCCGCCAGTTCGGCGACAAACGATTGCACCGCAAACGCGTGCGGGATGTTGTAGACCGAACGGAACCAGCCGATCCGGGTGTGCGCTTCGACTTCCGGCGCTTCGATGCGGATGTTGGGAATCACGAACGGGATATTGATGGCGCCCATGCCGAGTTCGCCCGGCTGTTCGCCCTTGGCGCCGGCAACAAAGGTCGAAGCGATGGTCGGCGCTGCGGAGCGGTGCAGCCAGGCCAGCGGCTTTCCCTTGGCGTCCAGCGTGGCTTCCATGTGCTCCAGCGAGACGGTATGGAAGTAGTCGTGGCGCAGATCGTCTTCACGGGTCCAGGTTACTTTCACCGGCGTACCGTCCATCGCTTGCGACAGCAACGCTGCCTCGGCGGCGAAATCAGGCTTGGATTTGCGGCCGAAACCGCCGCCCAGCAAGGTTACGTTGACCTTGACGTCGTCGGCCTTCCAGCCGAGGCGGCCGGCAACGGTATCGCGCGCGGCTTGCGGATCCTGCACGCAAGCCCAGACTTCGCATTTGCCGTTAGCGATGCGGGCGGTGGCGGCTGGCGGCTCCATCGTCGCGTGCGCCAGATGCGGAATGTAGTATTCCGCTTCAATGCGTTTGCCGGCTTGAGCTAATACGGCCATGGTGTCGCCGTTATTGCGCACCGCTTTGGCTGGCTTGCGGGCGGCTTCTTGCAAGGTGGTCTTGAACGCAGTCGAATCGTAGCTGGCGTGCGGGCCGTTATCCCAAGTGATTTTCAATGCTTCACGGCCCTTGATTGCAGCCCAGGTATTGCGCGCAATCACGGCAACGCCGCCGAGCGGATTGAACTTGGCCGGAGGCGGACTGCCCTTGAGTTCTATTACCTTCACCACACCCGGGATTTTCAAGGCTTCAGCAGAATCGAAGCTGGCCACTTTGCCGCCATATACCGGCGGCCGTGCGACCACCGCATACAGCATGCCCTCCAGCCGGGTATCGATACCGTACTGGGTGTTGCCGGTGACGATATTGCGGAAATCGACGCTGTTGAAGGTGTCCTTGCCTATGTAGCGGAATTGCGAGGGATCCTTCAGTTGCACCTGCGCGGCCGGCGGCACCTGCAATTTGGCGGCATCCAGCGCCAGCTCGCCGTAGCCTAATTTACGGCCGCTCTTGGCATGCAGCACCTCATGGTTTTTGGTAGTGATTTCGGCTGCCGGCACGTTCCAGCGTGTGGCGGCGGCGGAAATCAGCATCAGGCGGGCGGTGGCGCCAACCTGGCGCATAGGGATAAAGAAATGGCGCATGCTGCGCGAGCCGTCGGTATTCTGGTTGCCGTAGCGGCTCTCGTCGGCGTTGGCTTGCACGATGCGGACCCGGCCCCAATCGGCGTCGAGTTCATCGGCCACCACCAGCGGCAGACTGGTGCGGATGCCTTGGCCCATTTCGGAGCGATGGGCAACGATGGTGACGATGCCGTCGGCGCCGATCGAAACAAAAATCAAGGGATCGTTGACGGTGCCGCCGGCCATGCCGGCGCCGCCGTATTTTTTTGCCGGAGCAGGATCGGCTGCCATCACCAGTCCGTTCACGCCTACCGTCAGGGCCAGCCCGGCAAACGCGCCGACACCTTTGAGCCAGCTGCGGCGGCTTACGGATGCAACAGCGGCGCGGCGGTTGCTGTTAGCGCTATCTTTGTCGAAGTCGAAGGCGGCGCTCATTTGGCGGCTCCTTTGGTGACTCCCTTTGCGGCGACTTGCTTGATCGCCGCGCGGATCCGGGTGTAGGTGCCGCAGCGGCAGATATTGCCGCTCATGGCGTCGTCGATTTCCTTGTCGGTCGGCCTGGCGGTGGTTTTCAGCAGGGCGGTGGCCGACATGATCTGGCCGGCCTGGCAGTAGCCGCATTGCGGCACACCCAGCGCTATCCATGCCTCTTGCACGGCGTGGCCGATGTTGTCTTCGGCAATCGCTTCGATGGTGGTGACTTTCTTGCCGGCGGCGGCGCTGATCGGGGTGATGCAGGAGCGGATCGGCGCACCGTCGAGGTGTACGGTGCAGGCGCCGCACAAGGCCATGCCGCAGCCGAATTTGGTGCCGGTCAGGCCGACATGATCGCGCAGGGTCCACAGCAGCGGAGTGTCTTCCGGTAAATCGATTTCATGCTGTTTGCCGTTGATGTTCAGGCTTGTCATGGTGGGTTCTACCTTTCCAACTTGGGGGTTGATAACCTATTGATGGATAAATATAAATCCGGAGCGGTATAGCCGGATCGGCAATCTTCTGACGGGATGCGTCGCGTTTTG
>NZ_JAGQEG010000183.1 GCF_018305005.1 Collimonas silvisoli | reverse complement strand
CCACCACACGTTTTGGTTGGAACGCATCTCCCAAATCAATTATTAACAGGCCCTAGCCGGCACCCCGATATCGCTGACCGCGTTTGCTGATGGCGCATCATCAAGCGGAGCATCAGCCACGACCTTGGCGATTTTGAGATATTCAATGTTGAGGGTAATGGCTTCGCTATAGCGCAACACGAAATAATCGCCGTCGACTCCGTAGAAACGCGCCAGGTCTTGCTCTACCGTGGCGTCGTTCTCTTTGTCGGCGACCAGCGGCCGCCGCATCACCTGCTGCAGGATGAGCCGGTCCAAATTGCCGCTGGTATCGAAAAAATAATCCTGGAGGATGCCGGTAAACAGTACCGCCTGCCCTGCCACATTTACAAGCGCCGATACGGCGATCAGATCCGGCCGTTGTTCTTCGTCAAAATCGGCGCCGGTCAGCAAGTAATACCAAGGCGCATCGTTAAAGCGTAGCCAGAGAGCTAACCAGCTACTGCCTGCGCGGTCCAGCCCGAAGTAAATGATGACGAACCGAAAACAATTAGGCACGACCCAAGCGCCGGCATACAAACTCAGGAAATAAGCGCATATCCAAGAAAATTGCGCAGCGATCCCCTGGATCGCCTTGGACTGGCCGGCGGGATCGGAGGACAAGAGTTCGAGCAACAATAGCGGTTGCAGCGTGCGTCCGAACAGGTATGCGGACGTGAGCAACCACAAAGGATGGAAAACGCAATTCCACAGCATCGCCTCAGTGACAATCTGTCCGAACGGAGAATAATCGAGGGAAATGCGCTCTGCTCGCTTGAATCTGGAACGAGCGATAAAACCCGGGAGCAGCAGCAGGAAGACGATTAAAGCAGGCAGCGCTACGTTCATCGTTCCGCTCAGGCGGCCTTGGGAACGACGCTTATACGGTACAGCACGGTGCCCTCTTGCGCGGAATGCACGCTGATCAGGTCGTCAGCGGGGACAGAAGTGGCGGAAGTCGACAATGATGACTTGGAGTTCTTACTGGCTAAATAGGCGCGCAGCTGCAACTTGGCGCTGGGATCAGCGAGAATCGTTTTAGCTAATGCGCTCTGGAGTGCTTTCATAGTGCGTCCACTATGCCATAGAAATACATCTTTTGCATGTTCTCGCCCCTCATCTTTATCCAACAGAAATACGCCTTAACAACGGGATTGTCATATGCAAATAACGAGATATAAGTTTGGCGTATATAGGGTCGCTGATAAAATTGCACATCTGACTGAATAATCTGAAGCACACCCGTGATCCGTATCGAACACCTGCATAAAACCTACCCGCTGGAACGCAATGCCAAAACCGCCGGCACTCCCGTCGCCGCATTGTCCGACATCAATCTGCATATCAAGAAGGGCGAAATTTTCGGCATCATCGGCCGCTCCGGCGCCGGCAAAAGCACCTTGGTCCGCACTCTCAACATGCTGGAACGCCCGTCCAGCGGACAAGTGCTGATCGAGGGCGCAGACATTACCGCGCTGGACAATAACGGCCTGCATCGGCTGCGCCAGCGGATCGGCATGATTTTCCAGCACTTCAACCTGCTCAACGCCAAGACCGTGGCCGCCAATATCGACTGGCCGCTGAAGATCACCGGCAAATACACTCAGCAGCAACGCGCGGCGCGGGTCAGCGAATTGCTCGACCTGGTCGGCCTCAGCGAGCATCGTGACAAATATCCGGCGCAATTGTCCGGCGGCCAGAAACAGCGTGTCGGCATCGCCCGCGCGCTGGCCAACACCCCGCATCTACTGCTATGCGACGAAGCCACCTCCGCCCTTGATCCTGAAACCACCCAAGCTATCCTGCGCCTGCTGCTCGACATCAACCGCAAGCTGGGCTTGACGATCGTGCTGATTACGCACGAGATGCAAGTGATCCGCAACATCTGCGACCGGGTTGCGGTGATCGAGGCTGGCCGCATCGTCGAAGCCGGCGATGTCGCCGAAGTGTTCCTCCATCCGCAACACGCTGTCACCCAAAGCATGGTCGCCGAAAGCACACCGTTCTCGGCCGAGAACGCATTGCTGCCGTCCACCGCGGCCGGCATTACCCAGTTGCACGGCCTGCTGGTGCGCCTGACTTACGTCGGCGACATCACCTATCAACCCATCCTGAGCAGCATCGCGGCGGCGACGCCGGCGCTGATCACCATCCTGCAAGGCACCATCGCCCGCATCAAGGACACGCCCTACGGCCAGTTGCTGGTGGAATTGCGCGGCGAACCGGCCGATGTAGCGCAGGTCTTCACCACCCTGGATCAACACAATATTCGGCATGAGGTGCTCGCATAATGGATTTCTCTCTCATCGACTGGGCCGACATCTGGCAAGCCACCTGGGAAACCCTGGCCATGACCGGCTTTTCCCTGCTGTTCACGATACTGCTCGGGCTGCCGCTCGGCATCCTGCTGTTCATCACCGGCAAACGCCAGTTGCTTGAGCAGCGCGGCATTTACCGCTTGCTGTCGCTGGTCGTCAATGTGCTGCGCTCGGTACCGTTTCTGATCTTGCTGATCGTGATGATTCCGGTCACGGTGCTGCTGGTCGGCACCTCACTCGGTGTGCAGGGCGCGATTCCGCCGCTGGTGCTGGGCACTGCGCCGTTCTTCGCGCGCCTGGTGGAAAACGTGCTGCGCGAAATCGATCGCGGCGTGGTGGAAGCCTGCCAGGCCATGGGCGCCAGCAAACGCCAGATCATCTTCGGCGCGCTGCTGCCGGAAGCCCTGCCCGGCCTGATCGCCGCCACTACCGTCACCGCGATTGCCTTGATGTCTTACGCCGCCATGTCCGGCGTGATCGGCGGCGGCGGCCTGGGCGATCTGGCGATTCGTTTCGGCTACCAGCGGTTCCAGACCGAAGTCATGGTCGCCACCGTTGCCGTGCTGGTGGTGCTGGTGCAAGCGTTGCAGTTTTCCGGCGATCGGCTGGTGCTGCATTTCACGCGCAAGTAAGTTAGCCGGATAAGTAATTCAGTTGTCGCATGTTTGTATTTTCAAAATCCAAAAAGGGAGTTATATGTCACGCAAATCGTCACGCAAATTTTCATTATCGCTGGGGCTGGCTGCGGCCGTGTTCTCGACCTTCAGCCTGATCGCCGCTGCACCGGCGCAAGCTGCCGACAAGCTGGTGATCGCCGCCTCACCGGTGCCGCACGCCGAAATCCTCGATTTCGTCAAACCTATCCTGGCCAAGGAAGGCGTCGATTTGCAGGTCAAGGTATTCACCGACTACATCCAGCCGGCGGTGCAGACCAACGAGAAAAGAGTCGACGGCAATTTCTTCCTGCATCAGCCGTACTTGAACGAATTCAAGAAAAATCACAAGAACGATATCGAAGTAGTCGTCACCAAGGTGCACGTCGAGCCGTTCGCCGGGTATTCGAGCAAGTACAAGAAACTGGCTGATTTGCCGGACGGCGCAACGGTCGCCATCCCGAACGATCCGTCAAACTCCGGACGCGCCCTGCTGCTGCTGTCACGCCAAGGTCTGTTGAAACTGAAAGATCCGAGCAATATCTCGGCGACGCAAAAAGACATCATCGAAAATCCCAAGCATCTGAAGTTCAAGGAACTGGAAGCCGCCACCCTGCCACGCGTGTTGAATCAAGTCGACCTGGCTTTGATCAACACCAACTATGCGATTGAAGCCAAGCTGAATCCGGTCAAGGATTCCTTGTTCATCGAAGACGCCAATTCGCCTTACGCCAATTTGCTGGTTGCCCGTCCGGATAACAGGGACAGCGCCGCCATCAAGAAACTGGCGGTTGCGTTGAACTCGCCGGAAGTGAAGAAATTCATTGAAGAAAAGTACAAAGGTGCGGTGGTGCCGGCGTTTTGATTGACGCAGATGGAATGTTTTATCGATCATAATCGACAATAATCGCCAATAAGCGTGTCCAGTCCTAAAATAGGTTGACAGGTTTTATTGCAACACAAACGCTCGATGCACCGCATCGGGCGTTTTGTATTTCAGGGCCGTATGCGGCCGTTCCCGGTTGTAGATCCGAACGGATTGCGCCACCATCTTCGCGGCTTGTTGCAGGTCTGCCGGACGGTTGAGCAGGAATTCACCCTTGAGGATGCCGTTGACCCGCTCAGCCAATGCATTCTGGTAACAGTCGTATCCATCAGTCATCGAGCAAATCAATCCATGCCGACGATGGATCTCCTGATAGTACGTCGAGCAATACTGGATACCCCGGTCAGAGTGATGGATCACCGGTGTGTTGCCGTAGCGTCCGCGCAGGGCCATCTTGAGCGCCCGGCTGACTTCCTCGGTTTGCAAGCTGCCGTGTACGTGGTAGCCAACAATCTTGCGTGAGTAGGCATCCGTCACCAAGCTCAGATACACGA
>NZ_JAGQEG010000182.1 GCF_018305005.1 Collimonas silvisoli | reverse complement strand
AAAATTCCGTAGCTACGTAGAGAATGCGCGCTGGGAAATCGGCAATGTGACATTTGCCACCATCAACCTGCCTGCCGCTAATAATCACTATCTGGCGGAAGGCGGCCGCAACAGCGAATTCGAAGACCGGCAAATCGCCAATCGGGAATGGCTGCAGCGGATTTTCTTGAATGCGTCGCAAAAAAAATCCGATGCGGTGGTGCTGTTTTGCGACGGCGACCCGCTGGCTACCCAGCGTCATCGCGTATTCGATTTCAATATCAAACGCGACGGCTTTGCCGATATCCGCCAGCGCATCAATTCGCATGCTGCGCATTTTGACGGCAAGGTGCTGGTGATCCATGGCCAGGGACGGCCGGGGACCGGCGCGCCAAAACCGGCAGCCATCGTCTGGCAACGCAATCTGGGGGATCTGGAAGTCCCCGGCGGCTGGCTGAAGATCAACGTCGACCCGGCCGATCCGAAATTGTTCGAACTCGGCAAACCGGCCGAGCAGCCGGCGCTATCGCGGCGTTAGCCATGTCGCGGGCAGCCGCATAAAAACAAAAGCCGCAGAACATGAATGTCTGCGGCTTTTTTTAATGCGTCGTCTTGGCTATCGCGACGCAAAACACTGATGACTTAGTGGATAGGGTGACTGCGGAAATGATCGTCAGCGCCATCATCGTCCAGATCGTCGTGATGGTGGCCGTGCGCACCGTGCACATGCTGATGGGCGATTTCTTCTTCCGAAGCTGCGCGGACTTCCGTCACGCTCAGATCGAAACGCAGAGCAATCCCGGCCAGTGGATGATTACCGTCGAGTACAACCTTGTCGTCGGCAATGTCAGTCACCGTAAAAATCAATGCCTGCTCTTCTTCATCCTCGTTGTCCGGCGTGCCTTCGAATTGCATGCCGACTTCCAACGGTGTCGGCAAGCGATTGCGTGGCTCTATCTTGACCAGATTCGAGTCGTACTCGCCAAATGCATCGTCCGGCTCGACTTGCAGTTCGGTTTGATAGCCGACTTCCTTGCCATCCAGTGCTTCTTCGATTTTCGGCAGCGTGTTTTCGTAACCGCCGTGCAAATACACCATCGGTTCGCTGCTTTCTTCGATCAGATTGCCTTGGGCATCTGACAATTTGTAGCGTACAGTCACTACCGTATTTTTGGCAATCTTCATGATCATTCCTTTCATTTAACATGCGTTCGGATTATACCCGCCCGGACGGTCCAGCCTTGCCGATGCAGCAAAAAATTAGGCAAGCGGCCCCAATCATAGGTCAACAACAGCACCTTGATCGAGCGCTGAATCGTCATTCCTGCCCCGATTCTAAGCCATGCAACCCGATATAATGACGGCATGAAAAATTTCACACTCCTGGGCGGCCTGTCGCCCGCGCAATTCTTACGCGATTACTGGCATAAAAAACCCTTGCTGATTCGCCAAGCCCTGCCTGGTTTCACTCCTCTGCTGTCAGCCGAAGCCTTGTTTGAACTGGCCCAGCGGGACGACGTCGAATCGCGGCTGGTGACCCATTTCAAGCAGCAATGGCAAGTCACCAACGGCCCCACGGATCTGCCGGGCACGCGCCAAAATGACTGGACCCTGCTGGTGCAAGGCGTCAACCTGCACGACGATAACGCCGACGCCCTGCTGCGCCAGTTCCGCTTCATTCCCGATGCGCGGCTGGACGATCTGATGATCAGCTACGCCACCGATAACGGCGGCGTCGGCCCGCATTTCGACTCTTACGACGTGTTTCTGCTGCAGGCCCACGGCCAGCGGCGCTGGAAAATCGGCGCCACCCAGGATTTGACGCTGGTGGAAGGCAGCGCGCTGAAGATACTCAAGAACTTCGAGCCCGAGCAGGAATTCATCCTGGAGCCCGGCGACATGCTCTACCTGCCGCCCCAATACGCCCACGACGGCACGGCAATCGGCGAATGCATGACTTATTCGATCGGTTTTCGCGCGCCGCCGTTTCAAGAGCTGGGCGAGGCATTCCTGCAGTTCATGGCGGATTCCATCGACCTGCCCGGGCGCTACGCCGATCCGGATCTGCAAGCCAGCAAACATCCGGCCGAAATCGGCAGCAGCATGCTGACGCAAATCTCGGACGAACTCAATAAAGTCCGCTTCACCGAGGACGACATTGCGATTTTCGTCGGCGAATATCTATCCGAACCGAAGGCCAATGTATTTTTTGAATCGCCGGCGCGGCCCCTGACGCTGGCCCGCTTTACCGCTGCATTAAACAAGCGTGGCGTGGCGCTATCGCGCAAAACCCAGATGCTGTATCGCGGCAAGCACGTATTTATCAACGGCGAATCATTCGCCGCCGGACGTGCCGATAAAACATCGTTGACATTGCTGGCCGACCAGCGCCGGCTCGATAGCGAAGCCGCCGCCAAAGTCTCGACCGACGTCCTGGAAGCGCTCTACACCTGGTACGAGGACGGCTGGATTACGCTCGGCTGATTGCAGTCCGGCGGCTTCAGGCTTGGCGGCCATGCCTGAAGCGTGCCGCCTACCGGGATAAGGTAAAAGACGGCAGGTTTTTGTGGCTGCTGCTTTAAATAAGAAGACCATATTGAAGAGATTCGCCTAAAACCTTGGAACAGAAAAAATAAGATTTTGTTTTAATGCCACGAATAATAAAATAAATATCGAAATTAATATTTGATCCGATTTGCATAAATATTATCTTCAATTGACGTTATTTAACAAATAACCATCAAAAACAACCGTTCCTTAAACATTTGCTACGGGCGCTCATATAGCGACAATGAATACACTTTCAGCGACAAATTGAACGAGTACAGTTACCGCCGATCGTCAACAAAATAAAAGCAGCTAGCCGGACATGCGAAACCGCTGTTGCATTGATACAAATTCTTACCAAATAGCAAACCGTTAATGTCTTATTTAACAAAATCCGGCTATAATTCTGAGCTGGAAAGTTTTTGTTGCATCGCGATGCGCAGTCCCGGCAAAGCACTGCGAAAACATCCTGTAGAGCGATAATTACCGGTAATTATTCATCGCAAAATTTTTGATTACTACTGAAGGAACATTCATGAAAAAAACACTGTTGATCGCATCCCTGTTGGCTCTGACTCTGGCTGCTTGCGGCAAAAAAGACGAAGCTCCTGCTGCTGACGCTTCTGCTGCAGCTCCAATGGCCGCTCCTGCTGCCGCTGCTGCTTCTGCTGCATCCGACGCTGCTGCTGCTGCAACTGCCGCTGGTTCCGCTGCTGCTGACGCTGCAACTGCTGCCGGCTCCGCCGCTGCCGCTGCTGGTTCCGCTGCTGCTGATGCTGCTCACACAGCTGTTGACGCTGCTGCTGACGCTGCCAAAGCTGCTGCCGCACCTGCTGCCTCCAAGTAATCATTGGTTGCTTGAAAAAAGCCGACCCTTGGGTCGGCTTTTTTATTGCCTGAGCTACTCTCGAAATATCGGGCAAGGATCGAACCCGCGCCGCGCGGCAATTGACCGCGTCATAGTTCTATCCAGCCAAAGCCCTCTTCCTGGCACGCTATCGTCACTTCCACTGATTCGCCATGCCGTGCGCTGCACAGCGCCGCATACGCCAACTCCGGCAGATTATTGCGCGCACTCAGATGGGCGCCGACCACCTTGCGCAAACGCGACTGGTCCAGCGCCGCCAGAATCTCACGCGCAGCATCGTTCGACAAATGGCCGTACTGGCCGCCAATGCGGCGCTTCAGCGAAGCCGGATAAGCCGAATCGCTGAGCATCTGCCGATCGTGATTGCATTCCAGTACCAGCGCATCGCTGCCGCTTAGCGCCTGCACCAGATGCTCGGTAAGTTTACCGGCGTCGGTGAGCACGCCCAGCTGGCGATCGCCATCCGTGGCGACGTACTGAACCGGCTCCCGTGCATCATGCGGAACCGTGTAAGGCATTAACTGAAGATCGCCGATGGCGAAAGTATCGCCGTCGCGGCAAAAATTGAGCGCGACATCGGCCGCGCTGTCCTGGCGCAAGGCTTGATAGGTACCGTAGGTGAGCCACACCGGCAGGCGATGGCGGCGGGCGAATTTGAAAACGCCGCCGATATGATCCTGATGCTCGTGGGTGACGATAATTGCAGAAAGTGCGGCGCCATCCAGGCCCAGGCGGGCCAGGCGGCGTTCGGTTTCCCGAATGCCAAAGCCGCAATCAAGCATCACGTTAGTAGTCGTGCTGCCTGATGTTGCTGAAATCAGCAATGCGTTGCCTTCGCTGCCACTCCCCAGACTTGCAAATTTCAAGAGTGGTTCCTAGCAGGAAAACAAGCGCATCGCGTCTTTACGACTGCCGAGCAGTTTATTACTTCAGCTGTTCGTTCAGCAAAGCCAGAATCTTGTCGGAAGTTTTCGACAGTTCAGGTTTGCCATCCTTGTTCAACACAGCCACCTGGCTGCCGGCGTCGGTGCCTTTGACCGAGATACGGTAGCTAGCTGCATTTTTG
>NZ_JAGQEG010000181.1 GCF_018305005.1 Collimonas silvisoli | reverse complement strand
CGGCAACGATTAGTCGCCCTGCTGAACGAAGACCGACCCGGTCGACATTACGACCGGGTCGTCAAAGCGCTACCTCAACGTTACTCCGTCCGGGTCCTGAAAAGAGACCTTAACTGAACGGCATTAGCGGCGAGGCGCCAGATTATTTGCGCGCAGCGTCGAGAATCAAACCGGCCAGGCGTTCATAGTTGCCGTCGAAATGATGACCGCCGCTCAGCTTCAGCAATTTGACGCGGCTGGCGTCCAGCCTCGGGCAGGCGGAATCGTTTTCTTCGCTGCCGTAGATGCACATGGCCAGGCCAGCCGGCAGTTTTGCGACTTCCGGCAGGATCGGCAGGCCGTCGTTACTGGAGCTGACCCAATTGCTCAGATGGAATTGGAAATCGGCTTTCTTGCCCAGCCCCATCAGCGCGATCAAGGGTACCGACGCCAGAGCCTTGCCAGACAAACGGTTGCCGACAAAGGGCAAGACGTCGGCTCCTTGCGAATAACCAATCAATACCACTTTGGCTTTTCCCCAGCGCGCCATATAAAACTGCATCAGGCGCTCCACATCTTTTGCCGTTGACGCCGGTGTGTGCGCGCTCCAGAAATAGCGCAGCGAATCGATGCCGACCACCGGCACGCCACGCTTGGACAGTGCAGTGGCGACGTCACGGTCGATGCCGGCCCAGCCGCCATCGCCGCTGATCAGGATCGCCATGGTGTCGGCATCGCGGCTGCGTTCGGATGACGCCAGCGCGGCGACCTCAACCACCGGTAAATCGGACACCGCGGCAGGCGGCGCTTGCACCGCTACGGCTTGCTTTGCGTTCAGGCTGGCATACGCTGCCTTCAGCTGCGTCAGTTCCGGCCGATCCGTGGCAGGCGCCATGCTCAATTCAGCACCGCCGACACTGGCGACAAATGCGCGGGTAACGCCGGCCGCGCAACGCCCCGCGTTAGGCGCGTCTGCGTCCAGCAGAACGCGCCATGCCGCCGGCAGTCTGGCAACCGGCAGCAAGTCCACTCCCTTGCCTTTTGCGCGCAGATTGAAATGCACATTCTCGCCTTTGCACAGCGGCTTGCGCAAATTCAGCGCCGGACAAAATCCCAGCGACAAGGCGCCGCTAAAAGTGTTCGCGGGCGCTTGGGCCAGCATCGCATAAGCCAGGGTTGCGCCGGAGCCCTCTCCCACCAAGAGCGGCGGATAATATCCGGGAAGTTTTTCGTAAGCCTGCACGAAGCGGCTCAGGTTTTCCAGGTCGCCGTCAGGAAACGCGCAATCGCCGCCATCCGCATTCAGGCTGGCGAATAGTTGCGGGGTACTGATGCCGGCCACCAAAGCGCCTTGCTGCGCCAACGCATGGGCCTTCTCGGCGGCGCTTTTGTCCCAACCGGCATCACCCGAAAGCAGCAAGACGACGCCATTGACCGGCCCCGCCGGCTGGTAGATTTCAACATTCTTGAAACGCCCGTGGCTTAGGCTGTGATGCGCCTCATCCGCACTGGCACGGCTGCCGATGACAGCCATCGCGCATAACGCCAGGCAAATTAATCTGTGCTTTCTCAATCTCATTTACTGATCGCTCCCTTGAGGCCGCCGCTGATCAGCGCGGCGGTATCGGTGAATGCGAACAGCGGCGCCAGGCCGCCCTTGGTCACCAGATAGCGCGCCTCCCACACCGGATCGAACTTGTCTTTGAAATTGCGCAAGCCGCGGAAATTATAAAAACGCCCGCCGTGCATGAACAGCAAGCGGCCAAAGCGCTGCCAGCGCGGCGCCAGCTGATGGTCTTTCATGCCTGACATCGGCGCCATGCCCAAGCCGAAACGCTGGAATCCCTGCTCCTTGAAGTGCAGCATCAATTGCGAGAACAGGAAATCCATGGTGCCTGGCGGCGCATCCGGCAGTTGCCGCATCAGATCGATGCTGGCTTCGATTCGCAATACGTCGGGACACATCAAACTGGCAAAGGCGATGATCTTTTGCCCGCGACGAATCACTGCGACCGGCTGACGCAAGATATAGGTTTCGTCGAAAGCACCCAGCGAAAAACTTTTTTCGCGAGTGTCCTGGTCGGCCAGCCAGGCATCCGAGACCAGCTTGAGTTGATCCAGCAGCGGCGGCAGCTGCTCAAGCGTCAGCATCTCGAAACTCAGGCCCTCGCGCTCGGCCCGATTGACGCCATGCCGGAGATTGGCGCGGCGCGGCCCTTGCAGGCTGAACTGATGCAACGGCACGTAAGCCTCTTCGCCCAGCTTATAAACCCGCAGACCGGCGTCTAGATATAGCGGCAAGGATTGCGGCCGCACTTTATAGAATGCAGCGCGGCCGCCGTGGCCGTCGGCCAGTTCGATAAAACGCCAGATCAGCTCGGACCACTCCTGCGGATCGCCGACTGGATCGGACAAGGCCACCCAGGAGCGATTATGTTTGGCGAACATGATGAAGCTGTTGCCAGAGGCAGAAAACAGCAGGCTCTTATCGCCCATCAAAGCCAGGCATGCATCCGCCGCAGGCTGCTTGCGCAGGATCCCGGCGGCGCGTTGCAACTCCTGTTCCGTGGGCCGTTCGGCGGCGCCGGTCGAGCGCCGGAACAACTGCCACAAGCCCAGGCCCAGAGCCATGATGGCCACCACCATCAAGGTCCGCATCGAGCGTGGCGCGTAATCGTCGAAGGCAAATTGCCACCACATGCGATCGGCGTAGTCGATGTCGCGATAGGCAAACAGCAGTATCCAGCCGCAGGCCGCGAGCACACAGGCAACCGCAATCAGCCAGCCGGGCTCGAAGGTTTGCGAAAACAAAGACGAGCGCCGGTCGAACTGCTTACGCGAAATCACCAGCAGCGAGGCCAGCAAGAACAGCACGATGAATTCGGAAATGGCGATACCCTTGGGCAGCGCCAGAATCCCGGCGATCACGGTCAGCACCAGCGACGCCCACCACGCAGCATCGAGCCGGTGCAGCAAGCCGCGCGCCAGGAATAGCATCGCCAGGCCGGCGACGCTGCCGATCAGGTGCGACGCCTCCACCACAAACAAAGGCACATGCAGCCTCAGCAATTCTTCGGCATGGCGGGTGGCCGGCGTAACGCCGGATATCAGCAACATGGTGCCGGTCACCAGGGTCAATGCGGTGAGCAGCCATGGCGACAGTTTCACCGCGGCGCGCGCCACCGGTGCGCCGGCGCCTGCACGCATTTCGAATGCCGCGAGCAAAATCGTTGCCAGCAACAGCGGCAACAGGAAATAGATGCTCCGATACAGCAGCAAGGCCGCCGCGATGGCGCTGGTTGGCGCGTGATTGGCGCAAGCCAGCAAAATCACCGCCTCGAAGACGCCGACGCCGCCCGGCACATGGCTGATCACGCCAAGCGCCATCGCTATCGCATAAAACGCGACGAAGGTAGGCAGATCGATGACGCCGCTCGGCAGCAAGAACCATAAGGTTGCCGCTGCGGCGCTTAAATCGACGGCGGAGATCAGCAACTGGCGCAGGGCCAATCCCGCCTCCGGCAAGCGCAGATTCCAACGGCCGAACAGCAGCAGCTCGCGGCGCATGCGGCATAAGCCGATAAAACCCGCTACGCCAAGCAACACGATGCAAGCCAGCGCGCGCAACGACCAGCCGGGAATATGCGCCAGGGCCTCGACCTGCGGCGCACCCCACAACAAACCGATGGCGCCGAAAGTGGTCATGCCGAGGCCGAATGCGCCCGCATTGAAGGCGATCGCTTGCGCCACCTGAGATGCCTCGACCCCGCTTGCCGTGTACAAGCGCATGCGCACCGTGCCGCCGGTCAGCACCCCAAGCCCGACGGTATTGCCAAGTGCGTAGGCGATGAACGAGGTCAAGCCGATGGTGGTCCCTTTAACCTTGGCGCCGACGTAACGCAAACTGGAAACATCGTAGCCGGCCAGCGACAGATAACTTACCGCTGTCGCCAGCACTGCCAGCAACAGATTGCTGAGCGGAGTGTGTTTCACGGCATGCACGATGCTGCGATAGTGCACATCCGCGAGCAAGCTATGCAGGGACTTGAACACTAAGGCACCCAAGACGAGCACCACCAGCAGCGTCAACCAGTAACGCCAGCTTACGCCCGTCTTTTGAGCGGCAGGTGTGATGTCAGGCGCCGGCATGTCTGCTGGCGATGAGGATGAGGGACGTGCCATGTAACCTTTATCTATCCGGCCCAACCTCGATGAGATCGACCGTCAACTACTTAAGCAACTGGTAAGAGCCAGTTTACAAAGCAAGGTTCGCTGCGGTAAATAATAAACTGACAAAGAAAAGTACCGCAAAAACAAAAAAACCGCATCAGCACGGGGCTAGAAGCGGTTCTTTGTACGTTCTCGGATTTCTCGGAACATGTTCTTGGAGGAGGCGGTGGGATTTGAACCCACGATACAGGTTTAAGCCCATATGCTTCCTTAGCAGGGAAGTGCCTTCGACCACTCGGCCACGCCTCCAAACTTAAACGGCTTTTAAGCAACGCCGCGTTAAGGACACGAATAATAACTTTTCATGCGGTTTTG
>NZ_JAGQEG010000180.1 GCF_018305005.1 Collimonas silvisoli | reverse complement strand
CCCATGCCGTTTTGGCCGAACAATCGGATTCTTGCGGTGTCGCTTTTCAGATCATCTTTCTTCTCCACTGCTGATTCTTCAGCGTGGGAAAGAATTGGACAAACAGCCAGCATGAGGGCAATAAAACTTATGCGCATTATTTTTCCTTTTTTTTTTGAAATACAAAAATACAAATTTAGCTTGCGCAGACAGTCAGAGGCAGCGTGGTGATCAAAGAGAATTCCTGCGGCCAATGCGGTACTTCCAGAGTACGCAACATCAATCGCTAAAATCATAAAACTTCTTCACCATTGACAAAAATACGAAGATTAATATTTTCCCCCTTTACAAATCGGGGCGAATATAATTTTCGAGATTTTTCAGGATTATCAAATAACGACATTCCATTATCAATATGCAACTCTCGAAGCAATGGCAATTTATTTACATTCAAAGATTCAACATTCGTATTAATTAATTTCAATACGAATGTATTTTCAAACATTTTTGAATCAAGCATAAAATCCAAAAAATTGTCATCTATATCGTTTCCAAGCAAAGAAAATTCTTCTACTGTTTGTAATTTTCCGATATCCGATATTTTCTCAAAGTGGAAAAATTTTGCTTGAGTCGATATATAACTCAAATTTTGGAATAGTCCATCACGAGAGCTCAGGAATCGTAATCTCCCATCTTCTGTAAAATCCAAGGCACCAGAAAATTTATTGCTTGCAGATATTTTTATTTTTTTTATAGCCCCACTTGGATACCATTCATAAATTTCTTCGAAGAATTCATTTGGAACATCAAAGTACAGCATATTGCCATTTTTATGCCAATGAGCCTCCCAGTAAGCAACACCGTTCTTGAGAAAAACTTCCCTATCACAAATGTCCTCGGTAAATTCATACCCTATTCCACTAAACGTTTGACCTAAATATTGAGGCAACACGTAGTCGGATAATTGGCCAGTTAGGTCCACTTGCATGTATTCATTGTTATCTGGCGCGCAAATCGAGTAATACGGATCAAGAATAATTCCCTTATTCATTTCATAAGCAGATACCTTCTCCTCCACATCTATAGAAAATCCTATTCCAGAGAAAAGTTTATTTTGATAAATATACTTTCCTTCTTTGGTCTCCATTGCGCTAAGCAATACACGATTCATATTATCAACGCCCAGTAATCACATTTAACGTCGTGCTACGTTTTATTGCTTTAAGCCATTTGCATCCAGATGGAATCATCCTTGATTACTTGTTAAACGCAGTTGCAGTAACGCCGCAGCTTTTGACATCCTTACGTTCGACATCTATGACAGAACGAACAAGGCAGCATCAAAAATCCTACTATTATCATCGACACAGACATGCAACAACAAGGTTATAAGTTTTTTCAGGCTGAGAACGGCGTTTGGCTAGTCGATCATGTGCCAACATCTTCTATTCAAGAATAACCAATAGTTAATAGTTCTTACCGCCCCTCCTCTCGTTCAGCCTTGTAACGAACGGATTCTTCCTCAGTCACCTTAAGCCACTCAGTAAAATTGGCAACGTGGCCCCGATCTTCCCAACCCGGAGAGGCGTAGGTGCGTACATAATGCACCAGAGGATCTGCAGACGGTACAGTCGCATCGAAGCAAGCAATATCATCCGATCCATCCCAAAGAGCAAATGGCACTAATTTTCGTTCCGGATAAAGTTTTTTAACAGCCTGAAACCATCCATCTGCATCGCATTGAGAAGTACAAAGCCTCTATCGAAGTATCGACGTCTAATAATTTTTCGCTGGTAAATTCCAGGAAGATAGCCATATCCGCAATGGTCTTGACTAAATGGCGATTTATTAAATTAATCATGGATTCACACCATAAAGAGAAAATTTTCAAACTGCCGTGACCTTGCATGTGAAGCGTCTTCATGTTGTTGGTGGCACAGCTGCGGGTTCTTCAGCAAGGCCAAATAATCCCGGTCTGAACAATTTTTTGAGCATAGTCCGCCGAGCAGACAGCAGCGCAAAATTTTCTACTACATCGAATAGCTTTGGAGTTAGTGTCACCAAAAACCCTTGACCAATCGCCTCCACCTCAAACCCTTGGGCACACAATTTTTGCATGTCAACTTCGGCGGCATAGTCCTCGCCAAAGAAGGTAGCCCACGCTAAATTCGGGATGCCTCTTTTTTCTAATGTCATCCCATGAGGCCCAGTGACAAAGTCGTCCGCAGCAATGTCTGTTTCAACTGCAGTGCCAAATGCGCCACGTCTGGTTTCAATATCAGTGAACAAATGCAGCGTGGCAAATTTTGGTTGCGCGAGCACACAAAGGCGATGAAACAACCCAGCCCAATCGACTTTCCTGTCGCCATCTGCATCGAACGTAAGCCACCCGAGATGGAGTTGACCGCGCTGATTCACCAAGGTGTGATGCATTTCACCCCTACTTTTTACCGCCTTGACGCGCCTCCACATGGAATTCCACTTGGTAAAAGTGCGTCCATAAGAGCCAGCGTCCATCACCACTTCTGGAGCCCAATACTCCTCGCAAGCGGCAATACCATTAAATTGCTTTTTTATTGCTTCGACGTTATCAAAATATTCCGGGACCAACCGCGGGTCAGTCTCGCAAAATGCCTCTAACACTTGCTTACCAAACTCCCATCTTGTTGTATCAAGACGGGTGGTGATTGAAAGGCGAATCTTCGGTTTGCTCATTAGTGCGGTCTTTTCAATATAGGAGTCAACTTTTGCGTTGCAGAATCAAAGCGATACACAGCGCCACCTGCCTTTTCTATTGCGGCCCATAGCGTTGCCGATATGGTTTGATTGGCAGGACTTACGACCAAGGTATAAGGAATGCCGGTCTGCGTAGAATACTGAAGTTGCGCCCTAAGTTGGTCATCCATCGACAGATTTATAACATCCTTGGCCTCAACGATTCCTGCAGGCCGCCCCAAATTATCAGGTATCGTCGTTACCTTAGCACCTCCGGGCAGCGTGACGGTAACTGGTGTGGTGAATCCGGTCGCCTGATTTAATGCGTTCTGAAACTTTCGACCATTCGCCCAATTTTGTGCAATTTGCGAACTGCCAACTTCAGAATTTGTCCGGGTGACTCCATTGCTTGCGTCCGCGCGCAAAACCGGCACCTGCTTGCCGGTGCTGTCGAGAGTAAAATATTGACCGCCCGATCTCTGAAATACAGGTGTCACACTATCACTCGCAACTCCTGCGAGATTTAGGGATCCTCCCCCTGGCCCAGTAAAAGTGCCATCTGCATTAGCTACATAGCCTTTGGGAAGATTGGGAGCGCTGTTCGCCGTATTTGCCGGCCCATCCCTAACCGGATGCGCCATCCCCCCATCCGACAATCCATTTGGCCCTGCATAAGGTTCATCGCCTACTATCTGATTGCTGCTTTTGACGTTGACGTGAATTCCGCATTGAGACGTTGCCAACTGTGCCGGCTGCCAGTCGGGAATTGTGAAGAGACATGTTTGAGCGCAGCGAGTTGGTCTCTTCACCCGACTGGCAGCCGGCACAGTTGGGGACCTGACCGAAGGGAAGGCAACGGCTTTGCGGTCGCCTTTCTTTGCTTCCTTTCTTTGGCGAAGCAAAGAAAGGGAGCGGCTGCCGGGCCGCCCCCGGCATGTACCTGCGGAGTGGCTACCGTTTTAAGTAGCTACGAAAGCGAGTTGCCACAACAGGGGCTGGTTCGCTGTACTACATCACGCATCTAGCCTGGCTTCCTCCGTATTTGCATGCATATCGTTGAGAACATCGATATAGCCCTGCGCTCGTTCCGACAACATACTCGCAGCGGCCATTGCCATACGCGTCAGACTCTCAGTATCGGAGACATTCAGCGGCGGTGAACATATATCGTCGCGCTGCTCACGCGCAAGATCGCTGGCATGAATCAGCGAGAGGCAGGTTTGAATACCTCGGCTGATATCGAGCGTGGTTGCCATGAATTGAGCCGACGTATTCATGTGCAGTTCTGCCGCTAGCCAGGAAAACGGTTTGTGCTCGGCTTTGGTTGGGGGTGCAAAAGGATTGAGTGGGCGTGTTAATGCTTGCCATAATAATCTCCAGAATTGCAGTTAAGCCGCGTTCCGCTTCCTAACGGGAGGGCGGCAGATGGCAGGGTAGGAAGACCGGTGCAAAACGGAAAACCGGCAGCCCGAAGGCTCCCCACCATTGCCGCCCGTGGAGAGCATGCAACGGTGTACGCACGAAAAAAAACCGCATGGCGCGGTCAGTGCGCGTTTTGCAATTCAGGCTTCCTAGACCTGATCCCTGTTTTTTGCAGGGACGGGCTAACTATAGACGTTCTTCGAGGGCGTGGCAATCGGCAGCTATTACGAATTTGACCTAAACGTTCGACAATCTATGACAGAACGAACAAGACGGCATCAAAAATCCTACTGCTATCATCAACACAGACTGAGGCTTCATAAATGGATTTCATTGCGGCTGAAAATGAGTCCTCGTCTCCCGCAAACGATAAAACAGAAACGGCCCTTGCTTGCCCAAACAAACGCAAGT
>NZ_JAGQEG010000017.1 GCF_018305005.1 Collimonas silvisoli | reverse complement strand
AAACTGCCGGGATCACTTCGCTGGACGACCTGGCAAATCAGATCGTCGCGAAGTCTCCGGAAGCCGTGATGCCAATGGAGTGGATTACCAACAGCCATTTCCTGATTGCAAAAGTCTAGGACGGCGATATGCAAAATAGAGGAATCGGCGCGGTGACGCGCCAAGGTGCATCGGCACTGTTCCTCAACGACGCGCAGCGCGCCATTTTTACTTCGGGCGTGCTGCGCTGGCTTGAGACGAACATCGAGCAATTTCGACCGCCGCATCAACATGCGATCGAGACCGTTGCCCCGGAAAGTATCGTCCCAGGTCCGATCCGCAAGGCATTCGGCGAGTTGGGAGCGGCGCTGCGTATCGTAATCCGCACACCGGCACTGCGCGACCGTCCGGAGGTTCGTGCATTGGTGGCGAAGTGGCTATCGATGGCCGACGAGCAAGGCGTGTTTGTTGACGTCGAGGGACGCACAGGACTGTTCGCTACGCACGTGGCGCTATCGGTCGCGATGGGCGATCTTCGTCCTCCCGCCTGCACCAAATTGCGCGAGCGTCTCCAACAAGTCCTCTCGCGAGGCTATGTTGACCGCATCGAGCGCAATGCATGGCAAAAGCTCGACCTGCGTTACTACTTCGATGCGGCAGGCCTCGCGCATCGGCTACCCACTGCCCCCGTTCTCTTGCGAGCCAGCTCTCTTGCCATGCGACCGGAACTGCCCTACGTCCGGGATATTGACCTTTATGCAGTGACGCACATCCTGTTTGATCTGTGCGACTTCGGATCGTCCGATCCGTCACCGTTGTTGGGCAAGCTAAGGCCGGATGTGGAGGAGTATGTCCAATTGGCCCTTTCGATGTGCATCGCGGAGCAGAATTGGGACCTTAGCGCCGAACTCTTGATGTGCCGCCTGTATCTCGGTTTTGATGGAGAACTGGAGCGCTGGGCGATGAACCGGATTTGCGCCGTGCAACACGAAAGCGGGTACGTGCCAGCTTCGACTGCGGCGCAGGACAAGCCGGATGCACGTGCGCCCGGCGATTTTCTGGAGGCCTATCACCCGACAGTGGTCAGCCTTTTTCTTCTGGCAGCAGAGGCACGGACTCTACAATGACTACTCAATTTGATACTGACGGTAATATCCACAGCCGAGCCGCGAATTTAAGCCTGGCGATCGAGCGCACGGAGGCGTGGCTTCGATCACAGCCAGAGTCGCTTTTCGTGGGCGCCGCTGCGCGGGTGCACGCGGCGGCTCTCGCTTCGGTCTGCGCAAGCGGTGGCGGAGTCCATACGGCACACAACTTGTTCGCTGAATTCCATCGTCGGATCGAGCCGGAAGACCTGGCGCAGGTTGATCCACTGACGGCTAGCCTATCGAGCGCGCGACCCAAAGCACCACAGCATCCGTCAACTGCTTTCGAAACAACTGCCTCAGCTTCAATCTCATCAGCCGTTACCTCCGAGCTTGCCGAATTCCTGGCTGGGGGGCCACCAGGCGCTAGGCAGGCGGTAGCCGCGATCGAGATCGATAGCTATTGGGGAACGCAGGAGATTAGGGGAGCCAATCCTTGCAGCGAACTATTGCAGGGAGTTGCGCTGGCCGCGGCACGGTCGTTCAATTTTATCTTTGCCCTTCGAAGTGCAAGGGCGAGCATCTATTGCGGTCGAGTCTCGCCTGCGTTCACGCAAACCTTTGTCGATTTCATACACCATGCGCAAGGAACCGACGGCGCCTTCTTGTCCAGCAACGGTGTAGTTCCGGAGAGTCGAGCTTGTCCTGAACTTGCTTTCATTGTCAGGTGTGCAGCGAGTACGCAGGCGTTGTGGACCTTGAAGGAGTTTACGGAACCCGGTTTCCGATTGATGAATGCGGTGCGGGGGCTGAGATGATCGCGTGCTGGCGCCGGCGAAGGCATTTCTGCCCCCTGCTATCGCCGCCTTTTCGTGTCCTATGCCGGAACGGCTAACGGCTTTGGTCCAGCCCGAGGGGTTCATATATGGACGCCCTCAATTTGAAAGTAGTAAATTGACTCAATACGAGTAAGCGCCAACAACCCGCCTGACTTTTTCCAGCGCGTCCTGGAGAGCATCCAGTTCTACCGATCCAAGCGCCAGGCGGATCGCATGCGGCACGTGGGCAGACGTCGCAAACGGTTCGGCAGTCGACACCGAAACGTGCTCGTGCATGAGCGCCATCGCTACCTGGTCGGCTCGAACCTCTTCGCCCAGGGGGAGCCAGAGAAAATAGGACGACGGATGGCGGACGCATCGAAGCCCGGCAAGGATATCGCTGGCCATTGATTGCCGGATCCTGGCATCGCGGCGCTTCTCCGCCTCCAGCCGGGTGACGGTGCCATCGTCGAGCCAGCCACAGGTGATTGCCGTCATCACGCCGGGCGTGTTCCAGATGGTGGCCCTGATCGTTCGCTCGATGGCGGGCACCCATTGAGCGGGTGCGGCGACGAATCCGACGCGCAGCCCGGTGGCCACACTCTTGGAAAGCCCGGAGACGTACACGGTTGTCTCCGGCGCGAGTGCTGCCAGCGGGGCCGGCGGTTCCTCTGCGAGGAAGGCATAGGCCGCGTCTTCGATGATGAGCAGCCCGTGCCTGCGGGCGATCGTCACCAGCTGCTGCCGCCAGTGCGCACTCATCACCCATCCCAGCGGGTTGTGCAGCGTCGGCATCGCATACACGGCACGCACTCGCCGGCTCTTGCACAGCCGCTCCAGCGCGTCCAGGTCCGGCTCTTGGCCAGCCGCTGGAATCGGCGCCAGTTCAAGGCGATGTGCCTCAGCCAGCACCTTGAACCCCGGATAGGTCAGAGCGTCGGTCGCGACTACGTCACCGGGCCGCAGCAGCGCCATGACAGTCGCTGCCAGCCCATGCTGGGCTCCATTCACGATCAACACTTGTTCGGCATCGACTGCCAGCCCCCGGCATCGGAGATGGCGCGCCACCGTGGCCCGCTCATGTTGGCGTCCGGCATGGGGTTGGTAGCGCAGCAGGGCCTCCAGGTCACCGGAAGACGCGAGTTGGCGCAAGGCGCTTCGCAGCAGCTCGGCCTGACCGGGAAGCGATGGATAGTTGAAGTTGAGATCCACGATGCCCGCCGCAGTCGCCTGCTGGTCGATGCCCAGGCCGGGAGGTAAAGAGGTTTCTCGAACGAAGGTGCCGCGGCCAGCTTCCCCGCTGACCAAGCCCATGGCTTCAAGCTCTGCGTAGACTCGCGTCGCGGTAACCAAGGCCAGCCGCTCCTTGGCGGCCAGTTGGCGGTGGGTCGGCAAGCGCGTGCCCGGCGGCAAGCGCCCTGCACGGATATCGGCCGCAAATGCGTCAACCAGCAGTTTGTAGCGGGAGCGAGCCATACGTGAATGTATCCATGACAATAATTTGATTGTATTGATAGTCGGCCATATGATAGCTCATCGCAACCCGATTCGCTCAGGCAGACGGCAGCGTTTTGAGCCGTACACCCCCGGCCTGGCATCCCTTGAAGGAGCTTTTATGAACCGCCTCGCAGTTACCGAAAAAATCATTGCCGCCAAGGTGTCCTCAGGTATCAGGTGGTCGGAAGTCGCCGCCAAGGTTGGGCTTAGCAAGGAATGGGTCACAGCCGCTTGCCTGGGGCAAATGACGCTGAGCAAGGAACAGGCAGACGTTCTCGCAGAAATTTTCAGCCTGACCGAGGAAGAGGCCAAGTGGCTGACCGTTACGCCGTACAAAGGTTCTTTGCCAACGTCAGTCCCGACCGACCCGCTCATCTATCGCTTCTACGAGATGGTCAACGTGTACGGAACCACTTTCAAAGCGCTCATTCACGAAGAGTTTGGCGACGGCATCATGAGCGCCATCGACTTCAAGATGGATCTGCAGCGCGAGAACGACCCTAATGGCGACCGCGTGCGCATCGTACTGAGCGGCAAGTTCCTCCCTTACAAGCAGTACTGATTTCTCAACCCTATTTGCACAGGAAGACGACACCATGCACATCGCTATCCTCACCTTCGAAGGCTTCAACGAACTCGACTCCCTCATTGCGCTCGGCGTCCTCAATCGCGTCAAGAAGCCGGACTGGCGCGTGTCGATTGCCAGTCCCACTGTGCGAGTGCGGTCGATGAACGGATTGACGCTCGAATCACAGGCGTCCCTTCGCGAGGCAAGTGCTGCCGATGCGGTCATCGTCGGCAGCGGCATGCAAACGCGCGAAGTCATCGCTGACAGGGGGCTGATGGCGCAGTTGCAGCTCGATCCGTCGCGGCAACTGCTGGGGGCGCAGTGTTCCGGCACGCTCGTGCTGGCGAAGCTCGGACTGCTCGATGGTGTTTCGGCATGTACCGACTTGACGACGAAACCATGGGTCCAGGAAGCCGGTGTCGATGTGCTGAACCAGCCTTTTTTTGCCAGGGGTAACGTCGCCACCGCCGGGGGATGCCTGGCGTCACCCTACCTTGCCGCCTGGATCATTGCCCGTCTGGAGGGGATCGAAGCGGCGGAAAGCGCACTTCACTACGTCGCACCAGTGGGAGAGAAAGAAGATTACGTATCGCGTGCGATGCGAAATATCACGCCGTATTTGAAAGAGAAGTTGGCGACCGTTTGAGTAAAAGAGTTATAGACAAGGAGAAAGCAAATGAGCATTCGCGTATTCCAGGCCGCCACGCGCCAGCAACTCACCGATCTGAAAATCCCTGACACCGTCGCGTTCCTGGACGACCTGGGATCGTCCGGCAACAAGAGTGCCCCGATCACTGCCGGACTATTTCGGATGGGCCAAGGACAGGCGATGCCCTATACCTACGAGTTCGACGAGTTCAAGCTCGTTCTTGAAGGTGATATGACGGTCACCGATGAGAGCGGGAAGGTCTACGAACTGACGGCCGGCGACCTGATCCAGTTCTCCGCCGGTGCCAAGGTGAGCTTCTCGTCGCGCTCCAGCGGCCTGGCGTTCTACGTTGCCCAGCGCTGACATCCCCGCAGGCCTCGATGTAACGAAAGAGTCCACATGCACTTACCTGCCCATTTTGAAGAAAATCGTCCCGAGCTTCTGCACGAACTATTGCAAACTCATCCTCTAGGGCAAAGCCAGGGCGGCGATGAAGCTGAAGCGATGGCCAAAGCAGTCGCATTCTGCGGTCGATGAGCCGCGGCCTGGCTATCGGTTAAAGGAAGCGGAACAGATCAGACGGCGTATCCACCAGCACAATGCGGCGCTCTTCCGGATCCGGCAGCCAGCTATCAAGCAGCGCTCGGGCATGATCGTAACTGGCGCTCTGTTCGAATTGGGTATGCGGCCAGTCGCTGCCCCACATCAGACGCTCCATCCCGAAAGCATTGCGTAATAGTGGAATCGCCGCCAGCGCGGTCTGCTCACCGGCGCCGTTGCCGCCATTGCGATAGGCGGCTGATAGTTTGACCCATACGCGCCGGCTGGCGGCGGTATCCAGCAGGTAGCGAAAGCCAGGATCGTTGACACCCAATGTCGGGTCGGGCCGGCCGAAATGATCGACCACTACATTGACGCCAGAGCGCAACAGCGGCGGCAAGACCAGCGGCAGGTCGCGTGCCTCGCGATGCACCTCCACCTGCCATCCCAGCCGAGCAACCTGCTTGAGAAAATCTGTCCATACACGGTTGGAAAAATCCGGCAATGGCGTGCCAACCAGGTTCAGCCGCACGCCCGCCACACCGGCCGCGTTAAGCGCGTCCAACTCGGCAATAGAGATAGCCGGATCGACTACGGCGATACCGCGCAGACGAGCTGGAGCCTGGTGCAGAGCGGCCAGCATGAAGCTATTGTCCGTGCCGAGAAAACTAGGTTGCACCAGCACGCCGCGCGCGATGTTGTGCTGGTCGAGCGTGGCGAGATACGTTTCCAGCGATGCGTCGTAGTCGGGCGCATAACGTCGCACATTGGCGAGTTTCAGTCCGCGTTTAAAAATATGGGCATGAGTGTCCACAGCAGCTAACTTCCCTTCCTTACCTTGCTTTGCAATAGAGGTGCAACCAGGCAGCACGGCAGCTAAAGCCGAGCCGATCAACCCGGCATTGAATTCACGTCGGTTCATTTTGGATGTCTCTTTCCATTTTTCTCTTGTTATCGGTAAGCTGTCATGCGCGTGCCTTGGCTTCGGCCCCGGCCAGATTTTCTGCGACAGGCAGATCTTCGTTCAGGTTCTTACCGCGTGTCTCCGGCAAGGCCAGCACCGCCAGCACCACCAGCGAGTAAGCCAGCGCCGCATCGATGCCAATGGCGGTCCCGAGCGACATCTTGCTGCTCATATGCCCGACCAGTATTGGAAAGCCGGCCGATACGATACGGCCGAAGTTGTAGCAGAAACCCACGCCGGTGCCGCGCACACCGCTCGGATACAGTTCGTTGAACAAAGCGCCCAAGCTTGCCGGGATGCCGGCAGCAAAGAAGCCCAACGGGAAGCCGAGGAACAGCATCGTGGTATTGCCGAGCGGTAGAAATACATAGGCGAGCACGGTGATCACGCAGCAGCCGGAAAACAGGATCAGGTTGAGCCGACGGCCAATGCGGTCAAGCAGGTAGGCGCTGACCATGCAACCGCACCAGAAAGCGACAATAATCACCGCCAGATAGCCGCTGGTGCCGAGTACCGACAGGTGACGCTCGGTCTTGAGGAAGGTCGGCAGCCAGGTCATCAAGGCATAGTAGCCGCCGTGCGCTCCCACGCCGATCAACGCACCGATTAGCGTCATGCGCAGCATGTCAGGCTTGAAGATGGCGAACAGCTCGCTATAACTGGCCTTGTCTTTCTTGTCCTTCTTTTGCGCCTTGACGAAGGTTGCCGGTTCGGGAATGTTGCGCCGGATGTAGACGATCAGGAAGGCCGGCAAGATGCCTATGCCGAACATCACCCGCCAGGCCATATCGGGCGACAGCAGCAGGAACAAGGTCGAATACAGCAATACCGATCCGCCCCAGCCCACGGCCCAGGCGCTTTGCACCATGCCCATGGCTTTACCGCGGTGTTCCGGCCGAATCATCTCGGCCATCAACACCGCGCCGGCAGCCCACTCACCGCCGAAGCCGAAGCCTTGCAGTGCTTTCAGCACCAGCAATTGATTGAAGCTCTGGGCAAACGCGGACAACAGGGTAAACAACGAGAACCAGACGATGGTCAGTTGCAGCGCGCGCACCCGGCCGATGCGGTCGGACGCTGCGCCCATGACCCATCCGCCCAAGGCCGATGCGACCAGGGTGACGCCGCTGATCAAGCCGGCTTCAGCCTTGTTGAGACTGAAGGCGGCGATCAACGCCGGAATGGCGAGACTGAACATTTGCACGTCAAGCGCATCGAGCGCCCAGCCGCTAAAACAACCCCAGAATGTCTTGCGCTCAGTGGGAGTGATTTCCCGGTACCAATGAAACATTGCCTATCTCCTATATGTGTGTCGGTAGGCGGGGGTTACGTTGACACCCGCCTGTTCATGATTCGATGTGTGAAGCGTTGACCGCCCTCAGCGGATTTCGACGTGATAGCGGAACTGATCGGCCGGCCCGCGCGAACGGCGCCACTCAAGCGGCTGGCGGTCGTAGCCCAGCGCCAACCGTTCCACCACGATTACCGGTGCGCCAGGCTGCAGCTGCAGCAGGCGCGCATGCAAGTCGTTTACCGCCTCGGCGACGAGTGTTTCTTCGGCCGAAGCGATTACCTGGCCGCAGCGCTCTTCGTACAGCGGGTACAGCAGATCGCCGAACTCCGATGTATCGATCTCCAGCAAGGCGGAAAATTTTTCCTTTGGCAGCCAGATCGACTCAGCCAGCAATGGTTTCTGATCGAGCAAGCGCAGGCGTGAGAAGTGGATGACTTCCGTACCGGGCGCCAGCCGCAAGGCCGCCGCGACTGCGGTGGGAGCAGGCATGACTTCGCGGCGCAAGATGCGTCCCTCGGGAATACGCCGCTCGCCCACCTCGTTCTGGAAACGGAAGAAGCGGAACAACGAGGAATCGAAACGGGCGCGCCGCACGAATGTGCCTTTACCTTGAAAGCGTTCCAGCAAGCCTTCTGCCACCAGCATGTCGATGGCTTTGCGCACCGTGCCAATCGACGCCTCGAACTGCTTTACCAGCTCGCTCTCGGTAGGAATTGCTTCTCCGGGGCGCCAGTGCTGATCCGCGATTCGTGCAGCAAGCTCATCGCGCAGGCGTTGGTACAAGGGGAGGCGCTGATCATGGGAGATTGCGTAATTCATTCAATCCTCTAGTCATATATATGAATTAATGACTAGCTTTTTACGCTACAGGATTGCCGATGTCAAGCTGATTTGCAGATAATGTGATGTCGGGCCCGCGTGTTTCGTCAGTTGGCTGGCATCCGATTCATTGCCTCGATGCATGAGTCCATCGTATTGTTCGATCGCAGTGATGCCGGCAAGGTGAATGTTAACGACCGCTTCCGGCCTGGCCGAATGCTGGCATGTCTCAGCTGGCAGATGAACTCATTCAGGTGCTGTCCTGGCCGCGCCGGTTGATGCGCGTTCTATCAATTCGGGCGTTGCAGTGATACGCATTGCAGCCGATTGACCAGGTTTGCTGATTAGTTCCAGCAACAGCGTGACAGCCATTTCGGCTGCATTCGGGGCCAGTAAAGGGTGAGTCGCTAAGAACGCCAGCAAGTCCGCGATCGTGGGTCTGCGCAGGCGACATTTTTGTTATGCTAGCGTCTTTCCGCTGGTCGGCGCCACTGCCTGGGCCGGCGGCCCCTATTTACGGAGCAGCATATGGCCTCTTTGCAAGAGCAATTTTTGAAAGCCGGCCTGGTCGACAAGAATAAAGTCAAAGTAATCAACCAGGACAAGAATAAGCAGAAGAAGGCCGAGCGCCGGAGCGGCACGACCAGTGTCGATGAAACGCGCCTGGCCGCACTCGAAACGCAACGCAAGAATGCCGAGCGGGCGCGCGAACTCAATGCCCAGCGCGATGCGGCCGCCACCCAAAAGGCGATCGCCGCGCAAATTGCCCAGATGGTGCAGAAGAATCGCCAAAGCATGGGTAACGGCGATATTGCCTACAATTTTACCCACGACAAGAAGATCGAACGGCTGTATGTGTCGGCCGCGGTCCAGGCGCATTTAATTGCCGGGCGCCTGGTGATCATCTGTCAGGGCGACGCCAGAGAATTGGTGCCCAGGATAATCGCCGACAAGATCGCGGAGCGCGATCCCTCGCTCGTCGTGCGGGTGAACAAGACCAGCACCGAGATCGATGCGGACGATCCGTATGCGGCCTTCCAGATCCCGGACGACTTGATGTGGTAGCTCTGCGCCTGCCTGGTTCAGGGGCGGAATCCCTTAGGATTTCGCTTTCTTCGCAGGTTTCGATTTGCCGGAACTGTTGAGGGCGACCGCCTGGCGAACGAGCGTCTTGAAGGCGGACTCGTCAACTTCTTCTCCTTCGTGGATGTCGATCGCGCGGCGTGCGTTGCCGTCGAGACTTGCGTTGAAGAGAGGGGCCGGATCCTTCAGAGACGCGCCCTTGGCGAAGGTAAGCTTCACCTTATCCTTGTAGGATTCGCCGGTGCAGATGATGCCGTCGTGCGACCAAACCGGAGTGCCCATCCACTTCCACTCCTCGATGGCGTCCGGGTCTGCTTCCTGGATGAGCTTGCGCATTCTGCTGAGGGTTTCCCCGCGCCAGTCTCCGAGTTCGGCGATTCTTTTCGAGATGAGCTCCGATGCCGACTGGCCTTGGCTCGCGTCTGACTTTTTCATGTTCCCACCCTAGAAGTTCCGGATATATTTCATTTCCTTAAGCTGACAATGTTGACGCCTCTTTCAGCATTTCATAGAGATTCTGCGCAGCACGCTTGAGTGATCCGACCGCATCGCGAGTTGCGGCGTGACAGCGCCGGCTGCGAGATATTCAGGCTAACGCCGCCGCCCGGAAATCGCTCTGTTCCACTACCGCTGCCATGGCTTGCAGTCGCTTAAATCAAAACGTAGTTGATACATTTTTATTGATACCTTGGATGCAGCAAAAGTAAGGATTTATGCATTTTACTTTATCAATTATGTTAGTGATAATTGCTCGACAAAATCGCAGTTGTATAAAAAACAGGAGACAAAGAGAATGCGTATCAAACAAACAATTCACCGACTGTTCGCTCTCGGCGCAGTCAGTCTTGCCTTGTGGTCCGGCACGACGCAGGCGGAAGAGATCAACGTGATGATTTCGGGCGGCTTTACAGCGGCCTACAAAGCATTGGCGCCTAAATTTGAAGCGGCTGCCGGCAACACGCTGTCTACTGCCTTCGGGCCGTCAATGGGCAAGGCTCCAGAGGCGATCCCTAACCGTCTCGAACGCGGCGAACCGGCCGATGTCGTGATCATGGTCGGTTATGCATTGGGCGATCTGATCAAGCAAGGTAAAGTCGACGCCGGCAGCCGCGTCGATCTAGCCGATTCTCGCATCGGCATGGCGGTCAAGGCAGGTGCTGCGAAGCCGGACATCAGTACCGTGGAGGGCTTGAAGTCAGCCATGCTCAGCGCTAAATCGATCGCCTATTCCGACAGCGCGAGCGGCGTCTATATCGAGCGCGAACTGCTCAAGAAGCTGGGCATTGAAGAACAGGTAAAACCAAAAGCGCACATGATCCAGAAAATCCCCGTCGGGTCGCTGGTGGCCAGCGGTGAATACGAGTTGGGCTTCCAGCAGGTAAGCGAAATTCTGCCTGTGCAAGGCGTCGACTTTGTCGCCAGGATTCCGGAGCAGGTCCAAAGCGTCACCACATTCTCGGCCGGGATACCGGTCGGCGCCAAACATCCGGACGCTGCTCGCGCACTGATCCGTTACCTGGCCTCGCCCGAGGCGCGCGACGAAGTGATCAAAAGCGGACTCGATCCGAAGCAATGACTCCCTCCGCGCCATTGGCAAGGATATTCGAAGTATGTCTTAGACGTTCGCTGCAGTGTAGGTGGTAAACGGCAGAATGCTCTGCACCGAATCTTTTGCGCCCTTGGTGCCAATGGCGTCAGACATCACCTCTACCAGGCGGCGGCCATCCATTCTTGCGGATGCGAAATCACCATGTCGACCCGGCCATCGATCAGCGCCTGCCGGGTGATCTCGGTCAGGTCGGTGCAGACGGTGACGAGTCCGGGTGGTCCGTTGCCTTCCTGCAGAGCCTGAATCACCCCTTCGATGCCGCCGTCTGCCACATAGATGCCGACCAGGTCCGGGTGGCGCTTCAATAAATCCAGCGTGGCCACCTGAGCGAGATGGATGTCCTCAAGGCTGATGGGCGCTGCCGCCACAGCTTTCCGGCAAGCTGTGGCAATTGCATCGGGCGCGCGGAGCGGATGTCAGGCTGCAAAGCCGAATCGAAGCTTTTGCCGGCACGACGGCAGTGACAGCGGTCGAACTGGATAACGGTCACAGTGTGCCTTGCGATGTGATCGTAGTCGGCGTCGGCATCGTGCCCAATGTCGAACTGGCGGCCGAGGCCGGGCTGGTGGTCAAAGGCATCATCGAAAACATCTGGCGCGAAGTGACCGAGCCGTTGGAAGTGGCAATGCATTGCCGATAAACGGCAGGGGAGCCGGATTGCCCCGCAGCCTACAGGAAGCCATCTTTGCCGTTATCGCGTCGGCCATACATCCGGCATTCTGCAGCCAGTGCCAACAGGTTGGGGTCCCTCTCCCTGTTTTTCGGCAACAGCAGAGTAATCTGTTGTCGCGACGCGTACCTGTCTTCAAGTGGAATCAGCTCGATGCGAGAGCTGAATTCGCCAACGCGTCCAGGCAGCAGGCTGTATCCGATTCCTCCGCTAATCAAGTTAATCAGCGAAAAAATGTCTTGCACCCGCATGGCAATATCGGGAAGAAAACCGGCGAGTTCAAAGCAATGGTGAAAGTCCTCGGTGGTCGCAAATCCGTCGCTCAAGGTGACAAATTTTTCTGCGCGAAAATCCTGGAGATCAATCTGTCTGTTACCGGCATACGGGGAACCGACCGGCGCCGCCAAAAAGATATCGTCATAAAACAACGGCACCGACACCAGTCCGTTATTTTCATTCTCTCCATGCAGACCGATAACAATGGCGTCGAGCTGTCCATCCACCAGACTCTGCAGCAATTCGCGATTTGAGCCCATGGTGAGATCGATATCGAGTTCGGGCTTGCGCAACTTGAGCCCGATCACCAGTTGCGGGATGCACCTTAACGTCAAGGAATAAAGAGCGCCCATCTTCAGGCGGGGGGCGTTAAATCCGCCTGCATCGCGTACTTTGCGCACACCCTCCTCGCATTCATCGATTACCCGCTTCGCATATTCGGCAAATGTATAGGCGGTCTGGAGAGGAATCAGGTTGCGTCCTTCGTGCTTGAAAAGGGGACAGCGCAACGCCTCTTCAAGCGAGTGCAAGGCACGGTGCACGCTCACGGTGCTTTGCCCAAGGCTCTCCGATACCCGCGCCATATTGTTAAGCGTCATGAAGGCTAGAAAGACTTCCATTTTTTTTAGCGTAATTGCTTCATCAATTGCCATTTTCCCTCCGGAAAATTATTTGAACACACCATTGCTAGAGTATTACACCAGATTCATTAACTTCACAGTAATGAACTGCGCATGAGGTTGATTGAAGAGGGCTTTTTAAAATTCTATTGTGCCTCCGTGATGATCGATTTCCGGAGCAACGATGCAAGCCAGACCTCAACTTAACCCGCAATGGAGCAAACGCCGGACGGAAAAAAATCGCCGCCTGGATCTGGTCCGACACCTTGCCGACGGCGCGGTCCTGCCTACCGGCGACATCATCGCCGTACTGGAAGCGCTGATCGCGCCGGGCGACCGTGTGGTGCTTGAAGGTAATAACCAGAAACAGGCTGATTTTCTGTCCCGTTCGCTGGCGCAGGTCAATCCGGCCAAAGTGAACCAGCTGCACCTGATCATGCCTAGCGTCAGCCGGCCGGAGCATCTCGACCTGTTTGAACGCGGCATCGCCCGCAAGCTGGATTTTGCTTATGCCGGCGCGCAAAGCCTGCGCATTTCGCAGTTCCTGAAAGACGGCTTGCTGGAAGTCGGTGCGATTCACACCTACATCGAACTGTATGCGCGGCTCTACGTCGACCTGACGCCGAACGTGGTGCTGGTGGCCGGTTTCAAGGCGGATCGTCAAGGCAATCTGTATACCGGCTCAAGCACCGAAGATACGCCGGCGCTGGCGGAGGCGGCGGCTTTCCGCGACGGCATCGTGATCGCCCAGGTCAACGAGATCGTTGACGATCCGGCCGATCTGCCGCGGGTGGACATTCCCGGCTCCTGGATTGACTTTGTGGTGCAGGCCGACAAGCCGTTTTTCCTTGAACCGCTGTTTACCCGCGATCCACGGCTGATCAAGCCGGTCCATGTGCTGATGGCAATGATGGCGATCCGTGGCGTGTATGAACGCCATCAGGTGCAGTCGCTCAATCACGGCATCGGCTTCAATACGGCTGCGATTGAACTGATCTTGCCGACTTACGGCGAAAAACTGGGGCTCAAGGGCAAGATCTGCAAGAACTGGACGCTCAATCCGCATCCGACACTGATCCCGGCGATCGAAACCGGCTGGGTCGAAAGCGTCCACTGCTTCGGCGGCGAACTGGGCATGGAGAATTACGTTGCCGCGCGGCCCGATGTGTTTTTCACCGGCAAGGACGGCTCCATGCGTTCCAATCGTGCCTTTTGCCAATTGGCGGGCCAGTACGCGGTTGACCTGTTCATCGGCTCCACGCTGCAAATGGATGGGCTGGGCAATTCATCCACGGTGACGCGCGGCCGCTTGACCGGTTTTGGCGGCGCCCCCAACATGGGCCACGATCCGCGTGGACGGCGTCACGCCAGCCCGGCCTGGCTTGACCTGATCGAGACCGACGATCCGCTTGCGCGCGGCAAAAAGCTGGTGGTGCAGATGGTGGAAACCTTTCAGGGTGGCGGCCAGCCGACCATTGTCGAAACCCTGGACGCCGTAGAGGTCGGGCGCGAATCCGGCATGCCCATCGCCCCGGTGATGATTTATGGCGATGACGTGACACACGTGCTCACCGAGGAGGGCATTGCCTATCTCTATAAAGCGCGCTCGCTGGAAGAGCGCAAAGCCATGCTGGCTGCAGTCGCGGGCGTAACGCCAATCGGCATGACCCATGATCCGGCGAGCAGCGCCCAGTTGCGGCAACAAGGCTTGATTGCACTGCCAGAGGACATGGGCGTCAATCGCAGCGAGGCGACCCGTTCGCTGCTGGCGGCCAAGAGCGTTGCCGACCTGGTGAGCTGGTCCGATGGCTTGTATGAACCGCCTGCCAAATTCCGGAGCTGGTGATGGCAGCCGTTCTTGAGCACTGCCAGCCGCTGGCACCCGCAGCATTGGCCGACTCGTTGGCCGACTCATTGGCCAACTACCTGGCCGATGCAGTCGTGACAGCACTGATCGATGAGGTCACGCTGACGCCCAAACCGGGCCTGGTCGACATGCGCGGCCGCGGCGCTCATCGCGACCTGAACTGGGATTTGATGTGCCATTCGGCCTGGGCCTTGCATCCGACCTTCCATGCCATGGCGGTTGCGGGGCAGCAGATCGTCGATCCGCAGCAATTGCGCGAACAGATCGGCCTCATCGGGCGCCAGGGCGAAGCGGCCATGATGGCTGCTACCGGCGGCGTCAACACCCATCGCGGCGCGATCTGGGCGCTCGGTTTGCTGGTCACGGCAGCGGCGCAAGACCACAAGGCGCTGACTCCCGCTGCAGTGGCGACGCGCGCCGCTGCACTGGCGTGGCGGCGCGACAGGTTTGCGCCAGCCGTGACCGGCAACAAGGGCGAACTCGCTTGCCGGCAATACAGCGTCGGCGGTGCACGGGGGCAAGCGCAAGCCAGATTCCCGCATGTAATCTGGGTCGCACTGCCTTGGCTGGAACACTGCCGCGCCCGCGGTGACGATGAAAACGACGCCCGGCTCAACGCGCTGCTGGCGGTGGTCGCCAATCTCGACGACACCTGCGTGCTGTCGCGCGGCGGTCAGGCGGCATTGACGGCAGTGCAGGCCGGAGCGCTACGGGTGCTGGCCGCTGGCGGCGCCGCCAGCAGCGATGGCAGGAGCGCGTTGCAACAATTCGAACAGGAGCTGCTGACACTGCACGTGTCACCGGGCGGCGGGGCGGATCTGCTGGCGGCGGCACTGTTCCTGGACCGCATCAGGACTTAAATCGGAAGAGGGAAACCATGGAAAAGATTTTCTATGAATATCCGGCAGGTTCGCCTGCCAAAGCACGCGTGTTGACCGGCGTGGTCGGCTCCGGCGATCTGGAGGTGCTGCTGGAACCCCATACCGCCGGCGTCACCAGCATCGCCATCAACACCTCGGTCGATGGCATGGGCCAGGTCTGGGCGGCGCTGCTGACGCGCATTTTTGCCATGGCGTCGCTGCCGGCGGCAAAAATCGAGATCAATGACTTCGGCGCAACGCCGGGCGTGGTGCGCATGCGGATCGAGCAGGCGTTCGAAGAATTGCAGTATGCAAGCACAAAGTAAGGAAACCATGAACACCGAACAACTGCTGCAACGCGACAGCTTTATCGAACTCAATGCGCGCAGCCGGGCCAGCGCCTTGCTCGACGCCGGTTCCATGCGCGAGCTGATCGGCCCCTTCGATCGCGTGACATCGCCCTGGCTGGCGCTGCAAGGCGTGATTGCGCAGTCGGATGACGGCGTGGTCGTCGCCAAGGGCACATGCGACGGCCAGCCAGCCGTGATCCTTGCCATCGAAGGCGCATTTCAAGGCGGCAGCCTGGGAGAGGTCGGCGGCGCCAAGATTGCCGGGGCGCTGGAGCTGGCGGCGCAAGACAATCGCAACGGCATTCCCACCCGCGCGGTCATCTTGTTTGAAACCGGCGGCGTGCGCCTGCAGGAAGCCAATCTCGGGCTGGCGGCGATTGCCGAAATCCATTCTGCCATCGTCGATCTGCGCCGCTACCAGCCGGTGATCGGCATTACCGCCGGCACCGTGGGCTGCTTTGGCGGGATGTCGATCGCCGCGGCCCTGTGCAGCTATCTGATTGTGACCCGCGAAGCGCGGCTTGGGTTGAATGGCCCGGCGGTGATTGAACAGGAAGCCGGTATCGCCGAATACGATTCGCGCGACAAGCCGTTTATCTGGAGCTTTACCGGCGGCGAGCAACGCTACCGCTCGGGGCTGGCGGACGCTTACGTCGAAGACGACGCCATGCAGATCAGAAGCATGGTGCGCGACCTGTTCCAGCGCGGCATGCCCGAGCAAAACCGCAGCGACATGGTGCAGGGCTTTCTGGCCCGTCTGGCCGAGGTGGACGCCAGCGTACAGGCGACGCCTGAACTGATTCGCACGATTTACCAGAAAGGATTCGCATCATGAGCGCAGCTATGGGTAGGGCTATGAGTTCAGCTGATAGTTCAGCTAATAAACAAAGCCGCGGCGCGGTCTGGTTCTCCAGGCTGACCGGCGGGGCAATGCCAGTTGCCGGCTATCCCGTTTCAGTGCTGGTGGCCGACGCCGATCTTGCCGGTAAAAGGGCGCGCTACATTGCGGTGGTGACGGATCCGGACAACCGTTTCCCGCGCGTCCGCAAAGGCGAGGTCGGTCTGGTGGAAGGCTGGCAACTCGCGCGCGCGGTACAAGAACTGATGGCCGCCGACCGCGACAGCCAAACCAAGACGCCGATCGTCGCAGTGATCGATGTCACCAGCCAGGCTTATGGCCGGCGCGAGGAAGGTTTCGGCATCCATCAGGCGCTGGCTGGCGCCGCTGGCGCCTACGCTGAAGCACGACTGGCGGGTCATCCGGTGATCGGGCTGATCGTCGGCAAAGCCATGTCCGGCGCTTTTCTGGCCCACGGTTATCAGGCCAACCGCCTGATCGCAATCAGCGATCCCGAAGTCATGGTGCATGCCATGGGAAAGGCATCCGCAGCGCGCATCACGATGCGTTCGGTGGACGCACTGGAATCCTTGGCCTCGGCCATACCGCCGATGGCCTACGACATTGAAAGTTATGCATCGCTGGGTTTGTTGTGGCGATGCCTGCAAGTGGCGTACCCGGATGCGCCGTCCGCAGCCGACATCGATACCGTTGAAAGCAGCCTGCACGCCGCGCTCCAAGACATCCTGGCGGACAGCGGCCGCGACCTGGCTGGCCGGCTGGGGGCAGAACACCGTCAGGCGTCGAGCAAGGTGCGGGACATGCTGCGCTTCCAGTGGGGGGCCAGCCAACCTTAACTTAAGAAGGAGCAAACATTATTTTTCTGTAACGCTAAAAAAACAAGATTTGACAAGCCGCTGATGTCATCAATTAGGAGACAAAATCATGATTATTTACGGAACCGCCTTACTCGCCTGCTGCCACCTGCTGGGGATTTTCCTGGGCGATCTTCTCGGCCAGTTGATCGGCGTCAAGACCAACGTTGGCGGTGTCGGCATCGCCATGCTGCTATTAATTTTCGCCCGCCTGTACATGCAGCCGAGAGGGCTCTTGCCCAAACCAACCGACGCGGGTGTCGGCTTTTGGGCCGCAATGTATATCCCGGTGGTAGTTGCCATGGCGGCCCAGCAGAATGTGGTTGCCGCATTGCGCGGCGGGCCCGTGGCGTTGCTGTCGGCATTTGGCGCGGCGGCTGTCTGCGCCTGTTGCATCGCGTTGATCAATCGCACGGAGAGTCAGGCTGAGATTGAGGTTGAGACTGAAGCGGCCGCGACTGACCTGGCGCCGTTGGCCGAATAGGGGACATCATGTTAGAAATATTCCAAAAAGCGGTCCAGCAAAACGGACTTGTCACCGCCTTCGCGATGATCGGGATGATTATCTTGTTGTCGGGAGCCATCTCGCGCAAACTCACCTTCGGCCGCGTTCATGGTTCGGCGATCGCCATCATGATCGGCCTGGCGCTGGCGTACTGGGGTGGCATAGTGAGCGGCGGCAGCAAGGGACTGGCTGACGTTTCGCTGTTCAGCGGCATTGGCCTGATGGGCGGCGCCATGCTGCGCGATTTCGCCATCGTCGCCACCGCGTTCGAGGTACAAGCCACCGAGGCGCGCAAGGCCGGCCTGGTCGGGGTCGTGTCATTGCTGCTGGGGACGGTATTGCCGTTCATTGTCGGCGCCAGCATCGCCCGGGCCTTTGGCTACTCCGATGCGGTCAGCATGACCACCATCGGCGCCGGTGCGATCACCTATATCGTCGGTCCGATCACCGGCGCGGCAATTGGCGCAAGCTCCGATGTGATGGCGCTGAGCATCGCTACCGGCCTGGTGAAAGCTATTATCGTCATGATCGGCACCCCCATCGCAGCGCGCTTTCTCGGTCTGAAAACACCCCGTTCTGCAATGGTGTTCGGCGGTCTTGCGGGTACCGTCAGCGGCGTTTCAGCCGGCCTCGCCGCGACCGACCGCAAGCTGGTGCCGTACGGCGCACTGGTGGCGACATTCCATACCGGCATCGGCTGCCTGCTAGGGCCATCCGTGCTCTTCTTTGCCACGAAGGCAATTGTGGGCTGATCATGGAAGCCGCATCGCTCAAGCAACCGGAGGACGAAACCGTGGGCACATACGCATTTGAGGAGGTCGGCGCCGGCGTTCTTTGTCCGCACGACTTGCTCTGGATCGAAGACGCCAAGGCATTGACGACGGTCACTCCACTTCCGCCTTGGGCCAGCGCTGACCGGCTCTTACGCGCGCCGGTCGTCGTACGGCGCGAGAAAGTCGACGATCCCCGGTTGGTCCCGGTTGGCCTGCGTGGCAAGACGCGAAG
This sequence comes from Collimonas silvisoli, assembly GCF_018305005.1. Lineage (GTDB taxonomy): Bacteria > Pseudomonadota > Gammaproteobacteria > Burkholderiales > Burkholderiaceae_D > Collimonas > Collimonas silvisoli. Next base: position 53,312 of record NZ_JAGQEG010000017.1, on the reverse strand, counting down.
CGAGCGCTTTGCTGCCTATCTGGAGCGCGATGCGGTGGCGCGTTGCATCAGGCCGGAGACCATGGTTGAGCATGCTCCGGCTTATATCGAAGAGCAGCGCAGCCGGCTGAGGGCCTTCGAAGCACTTGCGGTGCTGGCGCCGGCGCTTGATGCAACCGGCCTGCCCTGGGGGCCGACCGGCGGCGTCGGGTTTCAGCTTGCATCGCGGCTGCCGGTGGTCCGCGAAGACAGCGATCTCGACATCCTGCTGCGTTCGCACGCACCTCTCAGTGCTGCGCAGATGCTGGGGCTGCGGATGATATGTTCATCTCCAATATGCCGTATCGATATTCAGGTCGACACCGGTAATGGCGCATTTTCATTTTCCGAATGGGCCAACGTCAATGCGCAATGGGCCAACCGCAATGGGCGGGTGCTGCTTAAAACCGACGCCGGCCCGGTTTTGACTACCGATCCATGGCGCACGAACAACTGGCGAGATGCCGAAAGCATGAAGGCAGCATGATCCTGTTCACCTTCCCCGGCCAAGGCGCGCAGCGGCCTGGAATGCTGCATGCGCTTCCAGACCATCCGGCGGTCATACGTACGCTTGACGAGACCTCTGACGCACTCCACGACGACCCCTTGAATCTGGATACGCTCAAAGCATTCGAGTCCACAGTTGCCGTGCAGCTGTGCCTGCTGATAGCTGGCGTCGCAATGGCCAGATTCTTCATTGCACACGATGCTGGCCCGCATATGGTTGCCGGCCTTTCCATAGGCGCTTACCCGGCTGCGGTGACCGCCGGCGCCCTTGACTATGCCGACGCAGTGCGGCTGGTAGCGCGGCGCGGGCAACTGATGGAGAACGCCTATCCGCACGGCTACGGCATGGCGGCGATAGTCGGTCTCGATCGCTCTCAGCTGGAACCGCTGATAGCACGCGTTCATAGCCCTGCGGCACCGGTCTACCTGGCCAACTTGAATGCGAACCGGCAACTGGTGATTGCAGGGGCTGACGAACCGATGCGCCTGGTCATGCGACTCGCGCTCGGACAAGGCGCGACCAAGGCGGAACGTCTGGCAGTTGGCGTGCCGTCCCATTGCGAACTGTTCGATGCGGCGGCAGTGGAAATGAGAGCGGCCTTTTCAAGAGTGGCAGTACAGCGTCCGCAGCTGACTTATCTGAGCAGCAGCATCGCACGTGCTCTGTTCGAACCGCGGAGCATTGCCTACGACCTCGCCAATAATATGGCGCGACAGGTACATTGGTTTGAAACCGCCCGTCTTGCCTGGGAACGCGGCGCACGCTTGGCGCTGGAAATGCCGAGCGGTTCCGTACTGACCAATCTGACAGCGCCGGTATTCACTGATGGCCAGGCGCTCTGCTGCGACAACAACCGGATTGATACGCTGCTCGCTTTGCTGTCGCGCGAGCAGGCTCAACTATGAGAGTTTCATAATTCATGGCATCGCCCCGGCAAGAGTCATCTGGGGTCAGAGTCAACTTTCGCAGTGCTTCATCGCGAAACTTGACTCTGACCCCACATGACGGATTCGGAGAAAGACAGAACGCACTACGCGGTTTTGTTCTTTTTAATGATGAGGCAGGTACTCCGTGGCCCGCTAAGTGGGGTCAGAGTGAAGTTTCTGCAAAAAGCGCGCAGAAAGTTCACTCTGACCCCAGTTAGCTGCGTTTGTTAAGCAGTAACTTGGCAAGGGCATTGTCATGTTTTATGAAAATCTAAACAAATCATTAATCACATCATATTGGAATAGAAAACCATGGCTGACATAGAGACCTTTGGTCAGGAAACCCGCATTTTTCCGGCCCCGGCAGACTTTTCCAAGACTGCAGCCATTTCCAGCATGGATGCCTATCGCGCCCTGGTGGCCGAAGCCGAGCAGGATTATGAGGGCTTCTGGGGCCGCCTGGCCCGCGAAAACCTGCAATGGCAGACGCCTTTCACCAAGGTGCTGGACGATGCCAACGCACCGTTCTACAAATGGTTTGACGACGGCAAGCTGAATGTCTCCTACAACTGCCTCGATATCCATTTGCACAATGGCAACGTCGATAAAGTCGCGATCATCTTTGAGACCGACAGCGGCGATGTCAGCAAGGTCACTTATCGCGAATTGCACAAGAAAGTCTGCCAGTTCGCCAACGGCTATTTGTTCGATGGTTTTCCGCGCACGCTTCCGCAGGCCGAGATGATGAAAAAAGCCGGTGTCGGAATTGACTATGTGCTGGAGATCGACGTGCCGGACGAGGCCATTCTGGAACGCATGAGCGGGCGCCGGATTCATCCGTCGTCTGGTCGTAGCTACCATGTGAAATTCAATCCACCGAAGATCGAGGAAAAAGACGATATGACCGGCGAGAATTTGATTCTGCGCGACGACGATAGGGAATATACGGTTAGGAAGCGCTTAAGGGTCTATCACGATCAAACGGAAATGCTCATTGCCTATTACACTCAATGGGCTCAATCCGGACAGCCCGGGGCGGCAAAATATCGAAAGATAGACGGTATCGGCCCTGTGGACGTCATTCGGGCCAACGCATTTGCGGCCATAGCGCGGTAAAGGAATCGCATTCAATTGGCCCCTATCAAATAGGGCTCAACAATTTTCAATTCGTTCAACTATGGGCAAACGCGGGGGGCGGCTTGCCAACTATGTGCGCATTGACGTCAGGCACGGACATTGACGATTGTTGCCTGCATGATGGCAACCACTCTCCAGGCGGTTCCCGATAAGGCCCGGACTTCTCCTGTGCAGACAGTGAGCAGCTTACCCGAAGTCTGTACCTTTCCGATTGCCAGGAATCGTTCGCCAATCGCAGGCCGCACGAGGTTGATCTTGAATTCGGCCGTGACAACCTCGCTCTCGAACGGCGCCTTGGTCAACGCCGCGTAGCCACATGCACTGTCAACAATACTTGTTATTGCGCCAGCGTGAACGTAGCCGTGCTGTTGGGAAAGCTGGGTGGAAAATGGCAATTCTATTTGCACCTCGCCATCTGCAACCGAGACAAGCTGCGCGCCGAGGGTCGCCATAAGGCCTTGCGATTTGAAACTGACTGCGATCCGTTCTTGCATGTCATTCATGGGAAAGTGGCCTCTTGATGGGATCGTGCATGACGCCTGACGGTTATCAGGCGGACCGAATATTCATGCAGTCATTATGCATAAGGAAACCCATGTCCGGCAAGAACGCAGACTTGGCCGGGCCGGCATAACAATCCCGGGCGCCGCGCTGCCTGGGGCCCACGAAGATTCAGGCCTTTTCGGTTATCATCACCCCCCTTTCCGCTCTTGAGCATCGGCAATACGCGGCAAGTGTGAGTTTTTCAACATTGAGGAATGACTATGTCTGGATATCTGCAGGAACGCGAAGGCGCCGTGCGTAGCAAAGCGGTCACCGTGCAATCACTATTGGCCATGCGCGATGCCGGTGAAAAAATTGCGACGCTGACCTGCTACGACGCCACTTTTGCGTCGCTTATGGACCGCTGTGGCGTTGATTTGCTGCTGGTGGGAGACTCACTCGGCAATGTCTTGCAGGGACACAGCACGACATTGCCGGTGACGATTGCCGATATTGCTTATCACACGGCATGTGCCGCGCGCGGAAACCAGACTGCGCTGCTGGCCGCAGACATGCCGTTTGGCAGCTATGCCACACCGCAGTCGGCATTCGACAATGCAGTGAAACTGATGCAGGCAGGCGCGCAGATGGTCAAGCTTGAAGGAGGCGCCTGGCTGGCCGACACCGTAAAATTCCTTACCGAGCGCGGCGTACCGGTATTCGCCCATCTCGGCCTGACGCCGCAGGCCGTGCATCAACTGGGCGGATTCAAGGTGCAGGGAAAGACAGCGGAAAGCGCAGAGCGATTGAAAGCCGATGCAATGGCGCTCCAGGCAGCGGGCGCAACGCTGCTCCTCCTTGAAGCCGTTCCGGCCGCGCTGGGCAAGGAAGTGACAGAGATGCTGGCCATTCCCACCATCGGCATTGGCGCCGGCCCGGATTGCTCGGGACAAGTGCTTGTGATGCACGACATGCTGGACGTATTCCCCGGCAAGAAGGCCCGCTTCGTGCGTAACTTCATGGCAGGACAGTCGAGCATTGAAGGCGCGATCCGCGCCTATATCAAGGCGGTGAAGGACAAGTCATTCCCCGCCCCGGAACACTGCTTTTAGACCGCCGCCAAGGCGACCGGCTGGCAACGTCTCAAACAGCCAACCAATATGGGCAAAACGAACGAGTGCTCGCTTTGCCCAATGACGCCATTCAGGATGGCTATCGGATGCCTCTAGAGGAGGACGCGATCATTTCGTTGATTCCGCCACCATATTTTGACGAATAGTAAATTGACTCAATACGAGTAAGCACCAATAACCCGCTTCACCTTTTCCAGTGCTTCCTGGAGGGCGTCCAGTTCTACGGATCCAAGCGCCAGGCGGATCGCACGAGGCACATGCTCTGAAGTCGCGAAAGGCTCCGTAGTCGATATCGAAGGCGACAGCCTTGGTTTTAGTAATCGGCTTGCAAGACATGATGTATCTTCTGCTCACGAGTTTGTCACCGTATGTGCTGCGCCGTATCGAGCACAAAATATTCTGCCTGTGTCTTCGCACTCGTGAAATAGTTCGTTGCATGCCGTCTGGTTTCGGTTTTCGTGCGCGGGTTCCCGCAACAAAGCCGTCCATGAATATCTTCCAAAATCAGGAGAAAAACCCGTTAAAAACGCTCCGCAAAAATATGTAGATCCGCTTATTTTTTTTCGTCTGCCGCTAGACGTTTGCATGCGCAATCATGGCTGGACACGGCTGTTAAGTCGGGTAACAGCAGCGCATTGCTGCGCCGCCGTCCCCCAAGAACGGAGCATGCGATTTTCACCGCACTCCGCTTAAGTCTCTCGAAGTTTTGTCCCAGAAATTCTCTCGAACTACCTGTCACAATAAAATCATCGGCGTATCGCACGAAGTTCAGACGGTCGATGTAGCGTGTTCGCGCAGTGCGGCCGCCGGCAAGCTTTTGAGCCAGATGTGCTTGCGCCATCGAGTGCCATACTCGCCACCGTTGGAGAAATGATTCCACCTTGTGGCGTCCCAGCTTTAGTCGGAGAGAGCGCGCGGCTTCCCATGAGTAAATTTCTTCAATACAGCGTGGCAGACGTGCTGTGACATCGGCATTTCGCATCAACGCATATTTCTTCGCAAATCGGATAACGCACTAAATAGGCGCGACCAAACTGCAGATACCAAACAGGTACAGCCGAACTGCGCATGCCTCATCCGCTGCATCCATGCCGCCATTTCAGTGCTTAAAAACATTACAAAAAATGGAGTCGAAAAATGATAAATGCAAAATCGGCCGTCACAGGCCAGAATCAGAGTTTCCCGCCGCTGCCGGCGCTGCTGCGCAATGCCGCGCTGCATCTCGGACTCGAACCGGGCGCGGCCGATCAGGTTGCAGCGGCGGGGTCGCTGGAGATAGACGGGGTGGTCGTATCGGTCATCGCTCTGGAATTAGAGGCTGAAATCAGCGATAACGATATCGCGGTCGCCGCCACCTTGCAGCAAATACAAACGCCGGGCGCATCCGGCATGCAACTGCTGCTCAATGCCAATCTGCCGGCTCTGTTGAGCGGCGGCTGCGCGTTCGGCATGACCCCAGAAAAAGAGGTGATGGTGCTGCATCCGGCGCGGCTGGATATGCTCGACGGCGCGAAGCTGGCCCGCAAGATCCGTCAAATTGCCGCACTGGCCGATTCGATCGCATCGGATCTGATGCAGATTGCCGCGACAGAGACCGGAACCAGGCCGGCTCCAGCGGCATTGAGCGCACACTGAGCGGGAGCCGACATGCCAAAAATCACTCAGGCAGCGCCAACAGATCTGCATCACACGGTCGATATCGATGCCGCACATGGCGAAAGTTCCGCCGCCCTGCCTAGCCGCCAGGGATCGACATCCAGCCGCAGCAGGTCGTTTCAACTGGCAGGATTGGGCCGCGCGCCATCCGCCCGCAGCACCGACGCCGCATCGGAGACCAACGCAGGCGCGGAGGAAGGCAGCCCGCCGCATAACATGGGCAGCTCTCTGCTTGGCGCATCGCAGCGCTCGGACTCCACGCTCGATATCAGAAGCGCATCCGATCTCAGCCGTTACGGCACGCCAACCGGGTCTTTCCGCTCGATGTCCTCGCTGGCGCATCCGCGCACAGGCGCTCCGCAAGAGCACGCCTTCGCATCGCATGCGGAGGAAAACCAACCGTCGCATCGCCGGAGCCGCTCCTCCTTGCCCGGCCCGTCGCTGCGCTCGGACTCTGCCAGAACCTGGTCCAACATCAATCTTCACGATACGCCGGAAGCATCTTTCCGATCGACGTCCGGGCCCGTGCATGCAGCGCCGGCCGCCACGCCGCAAGAGCGCGCCGCCACGCGCCAACAGCAACTGGTGCAGCATGAAGCCTTGCGCAACTACAGCGACAAACTCGGCGCCATCGGCGCCGGCACGCTCGAAGCATTGGGTTTCGGCGCGAATACCGCCACGACTTTCGGCGCCGGGCGCACCTCGGGCGAACAGGCAACCATCGCGGCCATGACGCATATGGCCGGCGACCATCTGACCGGCTTTTACACTAAGCAGGCGGCCGCCCCCGTCCCTTACGCCACCATGCTGGGCCGATCCGTTGCCGGCACGACCGTCGGCGGCATCGTCGGCGGCGTCAGCAGCGTCGTCGGCCAGGTCTTGGTGGCGCCGGCGCTGGTCGGCACGGCGCAGGCGCTGGCCGGCGGTTCGCGCACATTCGCCAAGGTTCCGCCCGAACATATTTATCCCGATCCGGATCCTTACATCGACATCGGCGGACAACAGGCATTAAAACCGGAGCCGCAGTATCAGGCGGAACTGGCGCAGGTTGCGGCGCTGCGAGGCGAAGTTGCGCAACTCCAGAACCGCTACACCGTCGACGGCTCCAGGGCCATCGTATCGGGTTCGGTTTCTTTCGATGCCGCGCATGCGATACGCGCCGCACTGACGACGCCGACCAGCCGCTTCGAAGCGCCGGCGCTGCTGACCCGCATTGCACTGGGCACGGCGGCGTCGGGTGCGGCCGGCGTCGCGACCGGTGCATCTCTGGCGCTGTTGAAAGCGAATACGACCGTGAAGGTCCAGGTCGGCGAGCAGCAATATGCGCTGCCGCTGTTTACGGTAAAGGACCCGAACGCGGCGAGCGTGCAGGGCGACGGCGGCAATATTTCCCGTATCGCGATGGTGAGCAACACCGTGCGCGGCGCGTGGAACGCTTTTGCCGGCGGCCGAACCGGCAGCGAGCTGGCCATGCACGTGGGATTGCAGGTTGCCGAACGCTCGGCGGGCATTATCGCCGCCACCGTGGTCAACGCCCTGGTGCAGCCGGCGGCAACGTCGGTAGCCAATGAAATCGATGCGCACAGCGACGGCGTGCGCATCGCCGCCAATACGGTAGCCACCGTCACCGCATTTACAGCGGCGGTCGCCATATGGTTTTCGATATTGCCGAAAATCCAGGCGCAGCAAGCCAGGCCAGCCACCACTTAGTTACCGGGCCTGGGCACTATTTATGAAGTGAATTCCAATAATTTCAATACCAGGAGACATTCATCATGCTTAGAAAACTGGGTGGTTTTGTTGTATCGTCGACGGCGGATGCCGCCGTCGACGCAATCGACAAGCAATCGGATTCCGCGTCACCGCGGCCGTCGTCCTCGCCACGAATGAGAGGAAGCCTTCCCGCAGCCCTGTCCGGATTACTGCGGATGCAGCAGCGCCCTTATCACGTCGATGTGACGCCGACCGTCGTACGCGGCACGGACGGCAAGGGCCAAACGCCGGGGCATATACAAATCACTCCAACCAGGGACGAACAAAGCGCCCACGGCCTGGCGCCCGCCTACGGACATTCTCCCACGATGGAGGCCACGCAAGACGCCGTTGCATCTGAGGTGAAGGGAAAATTCGCGCATCCCGCGGGAACCCCCTATAACTTCGGCAAGCAGGTGTTTCCGAAGCGTGCGCTGCCGTTTAGTGCGGACAAACCGATATTGAGACCGTCCATCGGCGCCAAATGGGGACAGACATTCACCCGCCTGACCGGCCCCGCACTGAACGCGGAACAGGCCGCCATGCTGCGCGACTTCAAGCATTCGGCGCGATACAGCCTGAATACGCCGGAAAACTGCGTCGGCGGTTTTACCGCGGCGGCCAATGCCATCCTGAAACCCGCCGAAGCGCTGGAAATGACGCAGGGCCACGTCACGCCGCAGCATATCGCCGCCGAAGCGCTGCGCAAGATTCCCGATCTGAAACTGGACAAGGGCGTCGGCCTCGGCGTCGCCATCGGCAACGCGGAACGGGATCTGGGTGTGAAACTAACGCGCGGCCAACAAGCACATGTCATTGAAAACCTGGTCACACAGGAACAATTCGGCAAGCTCGATGCATCGATCAAGCAAGCGATCGGCGACCTCCCTCCGGGTTCGCTCAAGAAGTCATAAGAGAAAAGACCGGCAATTCGCCTGTCATATGCGCCTTTGACCTCAGCATGAGGACTTGCGGCAACAAGCAATTCGTATCGGGCAGCCGCCAGGACCTTCTCGGCGGTCTCCGGCACTACCGCATCATCGCCAGCTTCTAGAACGCATCTCACGGATATTTATGAATTGAGTTCTAGGTATGAACCCAGTTCCGCAGCTGGTCAAGCAACGTCGAAGTGATATAACCGCGATGGATCTTTTCGTCGTATTTATGCAATGCGCGCGACATTGCGTCGTACTTCGACCCCAGGTTTTTTTGTTCATCCGTTTTCAGATGCGCTGCCGTGAACGCACGGAGTGGCTGCTTCAACACCTCCTTGCCACTGATGTATTTGTCGCTATGCAAGTGCAGGAACACCGGCGCCGCCGGTTCGCGGCTAGACAACGGTTTGGGCTGGATGCGTATTTCGTAAAGCGTATCTTTATCCGACGGCAATCGAAGCGGGGGCCGTACGCTTTCAATCTCACCCAATTGCAGCAAGCGGCTCACGTGTTTTCCCCTGGGGAATTTGTGGCGCTTGAGCGCATCCCTTTCCCGAGTGTCCATGGCCTGATGAATCAATTCCAGCGCCTGCAAGCGGCTCCCGAGCAATTCGATGGTGGTCTTATCGACAGCCGGAGACTTGCCTGCCTCGTTGCTGGTTGCACGCAGACGGGCGATGTCGCCGAACCAGTTTTGCGCTGACGAACGGACGAAGTCAGCTGTATCCATTGGATCGTCCCGCGGACCGTACAGCGCCTCAATGTCTCTCGTGTTTTTCTTTATCGATTGTGCAATGGCGACGACATCGCCGCCCAAGCTCTGCGCAACATCGAGGTCGATCGGACACTTTCTCAAGGTCCGCTCGATCTTCCCCTGGAGACCGTCGTGGGGCTCCGCTGCCGGAGACTCCGCAGGTATTTCTGCACGCGGCGCCGATACGGCAGTATCGGCTTGGGCATGAGACACCGATGCCGCGACAGATGACGGACGGGCAGCGGCTTGCTTCAGCAGTTGCTTGCCGCGTCCGTGCGACTTCTTGGCCTTGCCGGATGCCGCCTTATGCGAGCGGGCGGGAGCACTCGCCGGAATCGGCCATGCCGGCATATGCGCCGGCAAACTCGCCGAACTCTCAGGCAACGCTTCCGGTAGCGCTACGGAAGGAGTGTCGCCGCTGTTCGGCTCGCACACCTCGCGCAAGCACGCTTGATACGCGGAAATGGCATGGGCCATCTCCAGCGAATATTGCCAAATATCAGAGTTGTCGCTCATTTCCAGCATGCTGGCGGCGTCCAGGCAAAAAAGCTCTCCTGCCGCGTTAAGCTGGTCGGCATATGCGGCGGCGAGTGCCTGGTACTCGCTGCGCTTCTCCGGACTGAGTTCATCACCCCGTTCAAGGGTTCTTATCGCTTGCTCGGTATCGCTGCTCCGATTGGATATGGCGTCCAAGAGTTCAATTACGCGCTGCATGAGATGCAAGAACTCCATGCCGCCGGAGCGCAGGCAAAGCATGACCAGGCGATCGACGTTGACCGTAACCGCGTTGCCGGCGATTGCCAGCAACGCTTTCTTGGCCGCGGCCGCGCCGGATTTGACGGCAGGCAGTTGCTTCAACATATTTTCATGGGGCTCGGTCTGTTCACACTGACGAACGAATTCGTGCAGGATGCCGCCATGCTTCGTAACCACCTCGCGAAAGCCCCGCAGTTCGTCGAGCGCCCGGTCCATGGCGGCCAGCTCTTCCTGCGTTCCGATCAGCTCCTCTCCGCCATGAGATGAAGATCCTTGGGCGCGTTGCGTTCCTTGCCAAGACCACCGGGCAATCTGATCCGAGCTTACATTGACGCCATACTCGGCCGACTGGGCGCGACGCACGTGAAAGACGCCTTTTAATTCTTCGTATTGGTCATTAACGATTTTCCCTTTCAGTCCCTCCAGCCCTTCCAGGCCGGACCCGGCGGATTTGACGCCCGCTTCAGCGAGCTTCAATCGCTGCGCCACATGCGTCATCGATCCATTGACCAGCGCCTGCCAGGCGTCGGCATATCTCAGCGCAGTCTTCACCGCCTTTTCGTGTTCCTCGACGGTCGATGCGTTATCCGCCGGAGCCTGCGGAAGCGATGCGGTGCGCCTCGACCGTCCGGAGGATGCCGGCCGCGTCTGCGCCTGGCGCGCCGACGGACGCGGTAACCCGCCCAGTGCCGCCGCCGATAGCTCTGCGCGTTCCCGACCTCGTGCGCCAGAGCGCTCGCCGGCACTGGCGCCGGTCTCTTCCCGCGCGGCGATAGCCGGTTCCGGCGATATGGGGACGTGATGGTCGCTGATTTTTCCGCTCTGCATTGCATTTTTCCAGAAAAGGTGTTTGGGCGTTTTATGGAAACAGGTTCCAGGCAGCCTGCACCGCCGATAGCGCTGAAGATCCGGTCAATCGATAGCTGACGCCCGCACGTGAGTAGCCATGTTCGGGATTTCGGAAACGCGGGCCGGCCGATAGACATCATCGATGAAAAATCCGCGTGCTCGCGCGAATGGCGCTTTGGCGGATTATTCCGGGATAAGTGTTCAACGAAATTTGCCGCCGCGAAATGGAAGCGCCTGTTCCGAAGATTGTTGACGGTCATTCAAAATTGTCGGGTATGGCATGCGTGCCACGAACCCGTCTTCCGTCTCTTAAAATCGAATGCGGATGCCTGCGATGGGGTCTCCGCTGTCAGCGCGCTGGCTTGACCGGTTCCGTGATAAACCGGACGCTGCGATCGTGGTCGATGACCGCGCCAAGCGGTCCGTTCTCCTCCTCTCCACCGCCTGTTATCCGACAGCCCGCTCATAGGTCATGACTGGCGGAGCGGTGACAAGTGACCGTTCGGGCTGCACGCCAGCCCTTCGCCTTTTCGCCCATGTCAACGGACGGAAATCGCTAGCATTCGAAGATTCGAAGCCGACGCGCCAACGCAACCCCCATGACCAACCTGCTGACACCGTTTCTCCGGTGCTTTTCGCCTTCCTCGCAAGCACCTGCACCGCAAGATGCAAGCACAAGGCAACGGCCTTCCCAAGCGCGCGACACGTCCTCCCTGGCGGGTTCTTCGACCGGCTTGGCGCAACTGCAGCAACTCAAGAAACGTGCGCCTCAGCCGGACGGGCACGAGACCCGGGCACCCCGCACGCGGATTGGGACGAGCGCCGGACAATCCCCGCCAGCGCCCAAGCGGCACTTCACGGCCGGCTCGTCGTCGGGTTCGGTGCCGCTGGATCAGGCCAGCGATCTCCGGGGCTCTGCCAGCAGATTGCCGTCCACGTCACTCGCTGCCGCATCCGATAGTCTTTCTAGCTGGACGTGTGTGGGAGCAAAGCCTGGGGGCACGGCCGCCGGCGCCCTATACACCGATCGGCATGGACAAAAGTGGCTGGTCAAAGGATACGGCAATGACGACATGGCCAAGAGCGAGGTGTTCGCATCGCATCTCTTGAATGCTGTCGGCGCACATACGGCCGAAATGAAACTGGTCGATCTCGGCAGCAAGCACAGAGGTGGATTGGGGGTCGCTTCTCGATGGCTGGACAGCGTTCAACCATTCAATGCGCGCGATGACGCCCATGTTAATAGCATGCAGCAGACATTCGCAGCGCACGCGTGGCTGGCCAATTGGGACTCAGTGGGCCTGACGCAAGACAATGTGCTCTTCCACCAGGGGCGAGCGGTACACATCGACCCGGGCGGTGCGCTCGAATATCGCGCCATGGGCGGCAAGAAAGGAGACGCGTTTGCCGACAAGGTAGGAGAGCTGGAAACCATGCGCAACCCTGACGTCAACCGTGCCTCTGCCGCCGTCTATGGGGCAATGACCACGAAGGATGTCGTGCGCAGCGCGAAGGCTGTCCTCGGTCTGCCGGCCGCTACCATCACGAAACTCGTGGGCCGCCATGGTCCGGGCAGCCCGGCGCATCGTATGGCCTTGGCCGCGAAGCTGATCGAGCGGCAGCAATACATCAAAAGATGGTGCGTGGCTGCACAGCCCGACCTGTCGAAGTTTCGTAATACCGAGCACGCGCTGAAAGCGCTGAACAAAGCGTTTCCGGCATACAAAGGCAATCCAAGCGGCACGCGCGTGAAGAACGTCGCCAAGTTCGTCGAGCTCGGCACCTTTGGCGAGCCACCGTGGCCGCTCGATGTGCCGCATCGCACTCACGACACATCCGTTTACGCCGCCCAGACCTTGGTAGGCCTCGCAAAACTGCCGGCCGCCCAACGGGAGGCTGTTCACAGCTACACGTACTTCGGATTCGAGGAAATCAATGCTTCGCTGCGCGCAGGCAAGCCGAGCGCCATCGCCAAGGCTGCCGACGCAGCGATTCGCAACGCCGGCAGCGAAATTGCTTACGGCACGCTGCTATCCCGCAAGATCAACGTCGAAGAGCCGTTTATGGAGCAGCTCCTGAATGCCACCGGCAAGGTGCTGCAGGAGCCCGCGCTCATGTCCACCTCGACCCGGCCTGATCTGTATACGGGGAATGTCCATCTGAAACTCACGGTCGGCCATGGCGTGAAGGGATTGTTCCTGGGCGGCGGCTCGGCGCCGGGCAACGGTTCCATATCAAAAATTCCCAACGAGTCGGAAATCGTACTTCCTGCAAATACACGCCTGTACATTCACGAAGTCACGGAGGCGACTCATCGCGGCGACAAGGACGGCTTTGGCAGCCAGGAGTCGGGGATTACCCATATCGTACACGCGATGGTGTTGCCTACCCGCTGACTGGGCGGAGAAAACGATGCCCCTCATCGTGGCCAACTTCACGAAGCAAGGCTCGTCCCACCGTTCACCAAAAACCAGCGGATGTGCGCTGCCCGTTTAGTGCTTCAGTTAACCTTTTTTTTGGGGCGTAAAAAATGGCAATTTCAAAATGTCCGAAGTGTGAACACCCCCGCTTTAAACTGAAAACTGGTGAGCCGTCACGAAAGCCCCAGAGAAGGCTGGTTGGTGCAGACGCAAACAGGTAGCAGGGGGCGTAGGAAAAACCCTACCAAAAGACCTACCTTTCCCGATAGTTTTCTACACCCGTCTCGGCATACTGGCTCATTTATGCATCGCGTCGGCGGCCCGCGATAGAAATGGTTGGAGCTGTTGCATATGCTGCATGCGGTGAGCGCAACGGTGCAGCAATGGCTGGTCGCGGCGTCACATGACCTGCCGGCAAAAGCTATCTAGACAGAACCCGCCACTGCGTTGTTGCACCCATATTTTCTCGTCTCCAGAGGCAAGGTTTGTGCAGGGCTGGCGTATGCGACAAAAAAAAGAATGGGTTTTTGAAAATATCAATAATACGAAAGCAGACAAGATGAAAATTTGCAGCATGTATCTCCGCTTTGCCAGCGCTACGCTGTTTTTTGTTTTTGGACTAAGTTCGACACTGGCGCATGCCGACGTTCGTATTTCCGGTTCCGATACGGAAGAAAATCTGATCACCACTGCCATTACGCAATATCAGCGCGGTAGTAAAAGTGATATCAAGGCTGAATTCAAGGGAACCAGCGTCGGATTCAAGGACCTTTGCAAAGGCGCGGCTGACATCGTGCCGGCATCGAATAAGATACAGGCCGATCAAGCCAAAGCGTGTGCGGATAAAAAAATTTCCTATATCGAGCTGCCAATCGCTTACGACGCCGTCGCGGTGATCGTCAACAAGTCGAACAATTGGACCAATGACTTGACGATAGCAGAGTTGAAATCGATTTTTCATCCCGAGTCCTTCGGTAAAATAACACGCTGGAATCAGGTGAGAGCCGCCTACAACGATGCGCCGCTGAAAATCGTATCGCCCGATACCAAGTCAGGGACGACCATGTTCTTCACGGAGCGCGTGAATGCCATGCGAGGTTTCTTGCGTGGCGACTCCACGATATTTAGCGACCATGACAAGATTATCGATGCGGTATCGGAAGATATCAACGCCATTGGCTTCGTCTCTCTTGGTGCGTCGGTCGGACACAAGGGAAATGTCCGTCCGGTGCCGGTCAATTTCGGGAAAGGGGCCGTGATACCGGATGCAAGCTCGGTGCTGTCGGGAGCCTACGAGCCGCTAACCCGGCTGCTGTACGTCTACATCGCCCAATCGGCATTGGCCAAACCTGAAGTTACTGCGTTCGCCAGCTATCTGTTCGAGAACGGCGACCGCTACGCGCGCTTTGCCGGATTCGTGCCGCTGGCCGCGTCAACCTATATCAGCGACGTGCGACGCATAAAGGCCGGGCAATAGCGGCAGCACCTTGTTTTCAGCCCCTAGGATTCATCCGTTTTTATAACTTGCAGAAGAGGAGATTTGCATGCTTCGCAGTCCAATTATCGCAATTTCAGGCATGGCGTTTGCGCTTTCCGTTCATGCCAATCCGACAGTTCAATTATCAAGTCTCGCCGACGTGGAAAAGGCTCTCGGCCGAGGTGTGCCGATCTCGGTGGTGCTCGATCTTGCTAAATGCAGTCCTGCCGCAGGCGCCACATCCCCCGGCACAGTCCGCGGCGGCCTCAAGATTGACGCATACCGGATTCTTCCGGACGGCACGCTCAGTTTCGCCGACGGCCATGCCACGGTCGACCGTAGCGGCCAGCCTATCTGGCAGTTCCTGCGCTACCAGGTCAAGCCGGATCAAGCGGTGACGTTTACGATGGATGTGTTTTCCTTGCCGTCATATGCTCGCAAGGCTGAGCAGATTAGCTACGCGTGTGCGGTAAACCAGGGCGTCGCCTTCTTCATGAATACAGTTTCAGCCGAAGAAACTCCCTGAACCTCGCCTTCTATTGAATCTTTGATCGCTCCGATGATTTTACCGGCCATCCGGTGGGGCGTTTCAGCGCTTTCCGTGTCATTCGATGAAATGACCGCCCGCGCCGATCACCGTAACCGTGACGAATTTCGAACCTGTATGGTCGGTTTCATCGTAATTCACGATGAAATCGCCGGCATCCCAGTGATGCATCGTTTCGAGCGCCTTGGTCAGAGCCGGCCTGCTGGGATTCGGGCCAGCGCGCCTTAGTCCTTCCACCAATACTTTCGCTGCGATGTAGCCGTCAAAACCGATATAGCTCGCCGTCAATTTGCGTCCAGCGGCATTCGCGGCTTTCAACGCCGCCTGATATTCAAGGGAGATATGGGTCTCGCCATTGAACGGCGACGGCGCCACCTGCGATATCACGATGCCTCTGCTTTCTTTACCTAGTTTTACAACCAGCTGATGTCCGCCGATAAGACTGCGCGCGAGAAATTGAACCGGCAGCTTATCGGCGGCCTGATTGAAATGCTGCACGAAGGCGACGGCGTCGTCACCGGAGACGCCGAGTATGATCGCTTGCGGATGCATCTTTACTATCTTGAGTACAGCGTCGGCCGGCTGAAGTGAATTGAGCTGCATCGTCACCACGCCGACCGGCGCCAGCTTGATTGCCTTCAATTTTTCTTCCAGGTCTTTTTGCAAAGCGAAGCCGCCGGCGCTATCGTAGCGCGCCAGCGCCACCCGCGATAATCCCATTGCCTGTACATGGCGCAATAGAGCGTCCAGTTCATTGGAATAGCTGGCGCGCGTCATGAACAGGATGCGATTTGTAGGCCGTGCATATAGCGACTCATTGCCAGCGTACGGTGCGACATAAGGTACGCCGGCAGCAGTGGCTATCGGCAGCGAAGCGAAGACTGTATTGGTGAACATGTGGCCGAACAACGCCAGCGCCTGATGATGTTCGATCAATTCTGTGGTGTTGGCTTGAGCGCGTTTGGCGTCATAGCCGTCATCCAAAGTGATTAAACGGATGCGCCGGCCATTGACGCCGCCTTCCTTGTTGATTTTTTCAAAGTAGATTTGCGCGCCGTCTCGATAGGCTTCGCCCATTTCACTGAAGCTACCGCTTAACGGAGCGGATTGACCAAGAACGATATCGGCCTGCTCTCCGGCATGTGCCGAAAAGAATACATGCGCCGCTGCCACGAATACGACCAATCTGATAACAATATTTCTACGTCGCATTTTGAGCTCTTATTATTGAATATGTGAATGGATTTCCAATCTTGCAGAACAATGGAAATAATCTCGTATTGCTTTTCGTATTTTTTCTCGTACTTTTGCTTCAACCCGCCGCCGATCTGCCCGAATTTTCTCCGTGATCCCTACGCCGCCGTCGCCGGCTATCTATCGTCAAGCACCTTGGCCAGACGCATCACCGTTACGCCGGGGGCCACATGGCGCAGCGACGGCATGATGATGACGCAGTTGTCGTAAGGTGTGGAAATTTCCCGTTCGCCGTCGCGCGCGATGACGGTGCCGGCGTGCTCGATCAACTCCAGCCCGCGGAAATCTTGAGTAAATTCAAAATCTGTCGTGTCCGCGACGACCGGCTGAGTTACCTGGAAAAAGTGCTGAGTCAAGATTTCGCCTCGGGTCAAAAAATTGTCCAGCTTGGTTGCCGCGACGACCCCGGTCTTGATCAGGAAGCGCGCCGCGGCATCCAGTGCAACGTCCCGGCTCCGCAGTGAAAAATGCTGTCCGCTCTCGATCAGCAAGGCATTCTTCGGGCTGGCTGCGTCGCCAAAGCCGCCATAGTCGCGCATCCGTTTTCCGTTCGGATGACCGGCGTCGACGATCACATGTTGCGGCGCGCCGATTTCCGCAGCAAAGCGGATGCCTTTTTGCAACGGCCCGCTTAGCAATAAAGGCGGTGCTTCTTCGTGCATCGAATGCAGATCCAGCAAAAAATCGACGCTATCGATGATTGGACGCAATTCCCGCGCGCGGCGCAATTCCAAGGTGTCGTCGCCGCTGTCGAAGCGGGATGCCGACCAGACGCGATTCAAGTCTTCATCGATAAAACGGGTTGCGTCCGGATTGCTGCTATCGAAACGATGATAGGCCTCGACGTTCGCAAAACCGAGCGTGACGCGGCCTTTAAGCGGGCGCAATTCGGCGCGCAGCAGCTTGTCGACCGCGATCGCACCGCTGACTTCGTTGCCGTGCGTTAGCGCCATGATCATCACGTGCGGACCGGCTATGCCACTGTCGAATGCATGCACGTAATCGACGCCGGTATTTCCATGCTGCCATCTGCGGATGTCGGGAAACGTCACCTCCATTGGATAGACTTGCAACTTGGCGCGAATTTGTTCCAAGGTATTCATAGATTCCACTCCTGCTTGAAAAAAAAATGCCGGATGCTCCTGGCGATCCGGCAGAAATGATGTGAATGCGTAATGAAAAAAAACGGGATTTTAAAACGGCTTGCGGCGCGCCATCCGGCGGCCCAGAGCAAGCACCGCGATAACGCTGATCAACCCGGTTGTCATTACATAAAAACTGGGCGCCATCTTGTTGTTGCTGAAAGCAATCATCCAGGTAACGATCAGAGGCGAAAAGCCGCCGAATATGGTCACTGAAAAATTGTAGCTAAGCGCTAATCCGGTGCCGCGGGTGCTGGTCGGAAAAATGTCCGACAGCATGGCCGGTATCGGTCCAAGACAAGCGGCGAGCAACAGGCCGACTACCGCCTGTACGACGATCAGGGTCGTCACGGTTGGCCAGGTGGTCAACATCAGGAATAACGGGTATGAAGTGGCGCCGATCATCATCATCGCAATTGACAGTACCTGGAATCGTCCATAGCGATCCGACAGTGTGCCGAACATCGGCGCCGTCACCATCAGGACGAAACCTGTCACCATTGCGCCGAGAAATGAAGACGTCGCTGGAATATGCAATTGCTTCAACGCGTAAGTCGGCATGTACACTTTGTGGACGTAGTTGAAGGCAGTCGCTCCAGCAACTACGCCGATACCCAGCAATAGATTCAAACGATCGTTAACCAGCACTACCTTCAGCGGCGATTTCTCTGGCTTGACGGCGGCAAGTTTCTTGAACTCCGGCGTCTCGTCGATCTGGCTGCGGATATACAGGCCAACCGGTCCTATCAGCAAGCCAACGCAAAAGGCGACCCGCCAGCCCCAGTCATTCAACTGATTCTCCGTCAACGCATAACTGAGAAATGCACTGACGCCGGCTGCAAGTACCGTGGCCAGACCTTGTGTCGATAATTGCCAGCTGGCGAAGAAGCCGCGCCGCTTGGCGTCCGCATGCTCAACCATGAAAGCGGTCGCCGCACCGAATTCTCCGCCGGTTGAAAAACCTTGCAGCATGCGGGCAGCGATGACGATCAGCGGCGAGAGGATGCCGATCTGGGAATAGGTCGGTGCGAAAGCAATCATCGCCGTGCCTGCCATCATGAAAAGAATCGACAGCGTCAGCGATGCCTTGCGCCCGGCCCGGTCGGCATACGAACCCAGGATAACGGCGCCGAGCGGGCGCATGACGAAGGAAATGCCGAATGTGCCGACGCTGAGCAGCAAAGACGTGGTCTCGTCCGCGGCGGGGAAAAACAATTTGCCGATCACAATCGCGAAATATCCGTAGATCAGCAAATCGTAGAATTCCAGCGCGTTGCCGATACTGGCTGCGCAAATTTCTTTCCAGGGATTGCGCCTTGCGACCGGCATTGCGCCTATGTCGGATGAATGAAACTGTGCTGACATGAGATATCTCCGGAATTGTAATGAGCGAGAAGTGTAGGGCGATGTTTTTTTTGCTCATTGCTATTTCGGCAGCGATCGCTGCTCATTCGGCGTAGCCGATTTGCGGTGCACGCAACTGGTGCTGCGCACCATTGCAAAAGAGCTTATTTGGTGCCGAGGCGCACGTAACAGGTGCGATGCGAGGTGCAATGCGCGGTGCGATGCGTGCTGCGATGCGTCATGAAGACAATGTCATTTATCCATTGTTTTTTTTGTCGATGACAGACCCTGCCAGATCGCATCCACCCGCGCATTGCTGCTCCGGCGGGAGCGGTACAGTGAAATATCGAAGCTGACGCGCATGGCGGCGCCGCCGGCGACCGTCAGGTGGCCCTGCTTCAATTCGTCCTGTATCAGCCTCTGCGGCAACCAGGTCAAGCCGGCGCCACGCTTGGCCATTTCCAGAATCGCCTCGTAAGAATCGGCCTGACAGACCATGCGCAGCGGCAATTTGTGCGGCAGGCCCGCCAGGTGCTGGGACAGCACGCTTCGCAGAGTCAGCGACGGGGCATAAGCTAGCCAGGGAATCGGCGTATCGCCGGTTGGAGAAATGCGGAATTGAGGACGTCCTTTTGCATCTGGCGCACTGACGGGCAGCAGCACTTCGTGATCCAGCAAGATGGATTCGTAGAGATTGGGATCGATCAGCAGCCGGGTAGACGGACTGCCGTAACTCAACAGCAAATCGACGTCGCCGGCCGACAAGAGCGTGATCCCCTCCTGTGCGCCGCCGGTGCGGAGAGATACCAGGAATGGACCGAAACGCCGGTTGATGGATTCACACCAGTCCGGGAAAAAGGTTTTCGCCAGCGTCCGGCCTGTCGCAATTCTCAGGGTTTCCTCCGAAAGCGGCGCGGTGTTTTGCAACTGGGCGCGAGCTGCATGCAAGATATCCAGCGAATGGGTCGCCGCGTCCAGAAACAGCACGCCGGCCGGCGTCAGGGAAACCGGCTGCTTGCGTTCCGCCAGCGGTGCGCCGACCCATTCTTCCAGTGCGCGAATGCGACGGCCGAAGGCTGGAGACGTGACAAAACGATTTTCCGCCGCCCGGGAAAAATTGCGTGTCCGAGCCAATTCGACAAAATCCTCCAGCCATGCTAGTTGCATTTTTATCCTCTGATTAATCAAATGGTCCGACTAACGATCCACCCGGGCAGTTGGCAAGTTGAATCCGCTCCTGCGTCGAAATGATACATGAGCAGATATCACTAGAACTCATTTCATCAATATCCGTGAGATGCGTTCTTGCCAGAAGAGGCGCTGGCAAGGCGTGCGACGCGTCCAATAGCGAGCTATTGGCAAGGAGCGCAACGCGGCCAGCGCCTCTTCTGGCAAGAACCCTTCGGGAACGGGTTATTTGGGCGTATTGCTGCGTTGCGCCGCTTGCCAAGGGAACCACCCTTGGCTGCGCGACGCGCCTTGCACTACCTCCCAAATATCCGCGTTCGCACTCGCGGATATTGATGAAATGAGTTCTATAGAGACTACACGCAAGCAGGTTTTAATCGGGGGGGAGCAAAATGAACGGAAAGATAAAATCAAGGCATTGAAGCGGCGATCCGGTCTGACAACGTCGCCGGCAAAACCGGCCGGCTGCCAGATCGGATCGCGATGGCTGCAATCAGTGCGACGCTGGAGGAATTCTGTTGTTGTTAGAGTCGTACCTGGCCTCAGGGTATAAGACGTCCTTTGCATCTACCGTCAATACGCCAAGAAAGTTAAATTGCGGTTCGCCTTCCGCCGTCTTGCCGACTTTGCAGAAATGCTCGACGCTCTTGGGGGAAACACCTTCTGCGTTGTTCGCCATCAATCCCGTAAATTCGGAAACGATTTTTTCCAGCATCGCCTCTGCTTCGTCGTCCGTCGGCAATTCCTGATTTTTTTCCACCTGCTTGGCCAGCGCGATCTGGGCGTGCGCCGCTTGATACAAGCGTACGGCAACGCTTGAGCAGATCTCCCCCGGAGTACGTTCTTTCGGGGTCATGGATAAGAAATGGGTGCCATCCGACGGTTGCGCCTGCGGAGGAGTATGGGTGAAAGGATCCGACGCCACCTGCAGGATATCCTTTTTGGCTGCCTCGGTAAATTTTGTGAATTTGTCGCCCGGTTTCATCGACGTGCCCAGGATGGTTTTGCTGTAGGGGACGTCCTGCCACATTTGACCCGCCTGAGCCGCCCAATCGCCGACATTCTTATCGGTGGGCTTGTAGACCCAGTATTGGCCTTCCTGTATCGAGGACGCCTGCACCCGCATGGTGTTCGAGGTGCCGAGTCCGCCGCGCGCTTCCAGTTGTTCTGCTTCGCCTTTTCCATCCAGCTCTGTCTTGACCGGATTATGCTGATCGTGCGCCCACATCATGATGTGAAAACAATTATCGTCGCCTTTGTTGTCCTCGATGCCATTCAGATTGGGCACCATTTGCAATCCCAGGGAAAACGCATGCGCTTTCGACTCTGGAATGCTTTCCTTACGCACCAGGATGCATCCGGGAAATAAATCTTCTTTACCGATCTTATGGGTGAAAGACTGGGTTGCCTGCGTATGGAGCGCAGCTTCGGTCCCCGGTTTTTTCAACCATGTCTGCACCTGGCCTTTAACGTATTTCACCAAGTCGAGCGTATCTTTTACTTTGACTGTATCTGCTTCTTTGACTGTAAATTTGCCCTTGACTACCATTTCATCCATCTTGGCATCAAGCTGCGATGCGTTGGTAAATGAGTTCTTCAGGTGCGCTGCAAGAGCGGCATCGCTGGCCTCGCTTTTATGGCCGCCGCTCTTGCGGGGAGCCTGTTCAATTGCCAGAGCCGGTAGTGAGCTGCTTGCTTTGCCGCTAAACACATTGCTGCTCGCTGCTTTCTTTCCGCTACCGGAAAGCGACTCCAGTCCGGGCAGAGCTTCTCGGGTTGGCGATCTGCTGCCGCTGCGGCGTGCAGCGCTATCGCCTTGATGTTCCGAAGCTGCTTCAGTATCGATATGTTGGGATGTTGCGGGGGCGTTTCTGGTGATTTCCATTTTATTTACTCCGTGATGTGATGACATTACATTTTCGCGGCTAGATGCCGGCTGTTGAAAAGTCGGCGGCGAAACTACCCGGAAAATAGCGAAACAGATGACAAAAGGATGACAATATTTCCCAGAACGGAGGCAAAGGAGGTACTCGGTATCACGATGCTCGACTCGCTCGAACTATCGCTCTCTGAGTTCAAGTCAAAGACCGCGTGCAGCGCCTGCGTCATGGAAAAGATGGTGAGAAAATTCCGCATCGAGACAGGCCCGATGGGGCGCAGTGAATGGCTGTCAGGAAATTACAAGGAGTAATAAGTGCGATGAGGGTGGCGGGAGGTGGAACCGTCAGGCGCGAATCCAGACGTATTCTCCGGAGGCGATATTTTCGAACATGTCGTCCCGCGCCCGGAACATATTGTCGCGCCAGTACCGGCCATGCTCAAGATAGTGATCGATGAGGTCGACCAGCCATTTTCCATCGATTTCATCGTCCAGGGCAATCCGGCTAATCAGCACGATGCCGCCGGTATCCACCTCCAGCCCAAGTTGCGCCTGGTCTTGCGCATAGACGGCAAGGTTGGCTTCCAGCAGCAATCTGAAGATACGCAGCGTACGGCCGGCCGTGACGATACCTAATTGAAAATTGACGTAGATGGCTTTTGGGTCGTCGTCGAAATAATCGATTGCCACCTCGAAGCTGTCAATTTCGAGCAAACCTGAATTCATCACACCATCCACGTCGGCAATTTGCCGAATCGCACACAGTTCGCGAATCAATTCGTCGCGGCGTTCTATGCTCATAAATTTACACGAGGAGGGATTGGAGATTGAGGGGGCGACAAAAAAAGAAACGGCACATCGTCAAAAGAAATTGGCCGTTAGCCGACGACATCTTTGGCGGCCTTAAAACCCATCGTATGGACTTTGGCCAGAGCATTGGCCAAGTCAATGGCGTTCTCTGCCGCAGCAGCTGCTTCGATTATGTCCATTTGTTTATCTGTATTCAGACCGGCGATTGCAGACATGTTGACGCTCCCAGGTTAAAGCGCGGTATTTTAAAAAAGAGGTTGGTCGACACCCAGACGAGTGCCGGCCGGCCGCTGTCTGATGATTAGCCGACGATATCTTTGGAGGCCTTCAGACCCATCGTGTGAACCTTGGCCAGAGTGTTAGCCAGGTTGATTTTGTTTTCTGCTGCTGCAGCTGCTTCGATTATGTCCATTTGTTTATCTGTATTCAGACCGGCGATTGCAGACATGTTGACGCTCCCAGGTTAAAGCGCAGTATTTTAAAAAAGAGGCTGGTCGACACCCAGACGAGTGCCGGCCGGCCGCTGTCTGATGATTAGCCGACGATATCTTTGGCGGCCTTCAGACCCATCGTGTGGACCTTGGCCAGGGTGTTGGCCAGGTTGATTTCGTTTTCTGCTTGGGCTGCTGCTTCGATTTCGGCGATTTGTGCACCTGTATCCAGGCCTTGAATTGCTGATGTCATTTTGATGCTCCTTGAAGAAAGTGGTATAGATTAAAAAGAGGCTGGTCGACACCCAGACGAGTGCCGGCCGGTTACGATGATTAGCCGACGATGTCTTTGGCTGCCTTCAGACCCATCGTGTGGACCTTGGCCAGGGTATTGGCCAGGTTGATTTCGTTTTCTGCTTGGGCTGCTGCTTCGATTTCGGCGATTTGTGCACCTGTATCCAGGCCTTTGATTGCTGATGTCATTTTGATGCTCCTTGAAGAAAGTGGTATAGATTAAAAAGAGGCTGGTCGGCACCTTGAAAGGCGCCGGCCGGTTATTACGATGATTAGCCGACGATGTCTTTGGCTGCCTTCAGACCCATCGTGTGGACCTTGGCCAGGGTGTTGGCCAGGTTGATTTCGTTTTCTGCTTGGGCCGCTGCTTCGATTTCGGCGATTTGTGCACCTGTATCCAGGCCTTTGATTGCTGATGTCATTTTGATGCTCCTTGAAGAAAAATATGCTTCGATCTCGAAGCGGGCTGGATGGGCCCCGTGAGGGGCCCGCTTAAAATGTGCAATTCCCGCATGGGCGCCACACAAAACTGAGTCGATGCCGTGAAAAGCAGCCGCACGGCATTGAAGACTGATAAACATTACGCAAGCTGTTCTACTGCAGAGCGGCATAATTCGGCTGCCGCTCTCAATCCATCCACTATCACGCTGCCGGTCTGGCGGTCGCTCGGATCTGCGCTGGCCCGGTTGGCCTCGGCGGCGCTGAGCGCCATCTGTTCCAGCGCCTGTGCGACCGCATTCAACTCGGCGGAATGGGCTGGATCGCCGGCTAACTTAGGTAGCGCATTTAAAGTATTGATCAGCGGTTCTGTCATATATTCGTACATTGCAATCACCTCATTGGAAACGGAGCGAAGCGTGTTGCGGCGAAACGAAGCTTTTCGTACCGTCGCTCGACGCGAAATATTGCAGGCCGTCGACTGTCAGCGCGGAACCGATATCCTTGGCGGTAGCGATTTCGTCGGCGCGCATGACATTGACATCGACCTTTTTGACCAGCGGTCCCAGGTCGGCGCGGAATTGCTCTACAACTTTATGGATGGCCTCGGGGTGCAGTACGGTTCCTGTGACAGCAAAGACGCCGTCGCCCTTGTATTGCACACTGACGTCGGGGTCGCGCAATGATTCCTTGAGATCGCGCACCACTTCGTCTGCAGCTCTGACGTTCCACTTCAAATGTCCGGCTGCGAAGGCGTGCGCCGCTTGATAGATCTTGGCCGCGGCATCTTCCTGTTTTACGATGCCGCTGACGTTGACCACGCCGTCTTGCTCGGTAATTGCCAGATCGTCTTGATTCAGCTGCGCCACAGCCAGTTTCAGTCTTTCCAGCGACGCCTGCGGTTGTGGCAGAACGCCGCTCCGCAGTGGATTCGTGCCGGGCACAATCATCGCGGTGGCTGTCACGGCCGCCAGCAGCGACGAGGCCAGAACCAGCCAGCTGATGGTTGCGTGGCGTGCCAAGATGGGGACAGTCTTGACTGGATGCAGAGATGCCGGCGCCTGGACCGGCAAATTTTCCGATGCGGCTTGCTGAGTAGCTTGCTGAGTGCAGACCATGCGCAGCAAGCTGATGTCGGACGGCCACGTTGCGTCTGCCGGCCCTGCGCATAGAACAATATCGCTGAAGCTGCGAGGCTCAAAATCTTCGAGCCGGGCCTGCGGCTCGCCGTCGTTTGAGATGCCTATCGCGACGTTGCCTTGCTCATCCAGCGTAAGCAACATGGCCGGCGCGTTCCAGTCCGAGATTTGAATTTCAGACTTGGCGTCGCAGCCGATCGTGGTATCGCCATTGGCCAGGCCGATCACTGCTCCGGAGTGACGGCCAGTCAATACGCGAATCTGTTTTTTCATGGACTAACTCCCTTGTTCTGCTGTTGAATCAGGATCAATCGGGCTGCTACTGCTTTGATATAAGTCTATCTTCGTGTTCTGCAGGCCAGCAGCCAAGGCCCGAATTTATTGGCTTGCGAACGAACTTGATTACCATCCGCGGCCGCGCAGAATAAGTGCTGAAAGCTTCGCAATACCGATCGCGCGTTCCATGTCGGTACGCTTGCGGGACAGGTTGAGCAGCAGCAACGGCAGCAGCAGATTCATTGTTTCCTCGGCCGGAGTACATGTTCGCCGGGATGCCGGGCCGGACCGGAAAAGCAGGCCGGCGGAAGATGCATCGCCGCTCTTAATTACTGCCGATGCAGCCTGCTTGCCTGGCTCGACCAGCGCCACCAGGCGGTCGCGCACCGTATGCAAGGTAGTTGGCTGCGCACGGGCTGCAACCGGCATTTGCAAAAATTCGCGCATGATCGCCAGAATCCGATAGCTCGTGCCTGATTGCGTCTTACCGGAAGCCACGCTGTCGCGTGCCCCGAGCAATGCTGTTTCGGCAGCCGCCTGGCCGTGCAGCCGCAACTTGGTGTCATGCGCCAATGGCCATGTGCCGAGTAACAGCGCCTCTTCCCGGATTGGACGCCTGGCGGCCCGCATGATGTCTATGGTGCGCGCCGAGCCCGCTGCATGAAATTGCATGCGCCCGGCATTGCCTGCACCGTCGCGGCGGCCTTCGCGCCGGTCGCGGTCGGATGGCCGGCCATCGTCGTTCGACTGGCGAAGATTTATTGTGCTGATTTCTGTACGTTGCGAGGAGGTATGCTCTTCCAGCATCATCAGCAAATCTTCGCTCATGGCGCCTGATTCGAGCTGCTCCGGTTCTCCGCCGGCGCCGCGCCGCGCCGTCTGGCGCCTGGCGCGCAGGGCAGCCGCCCGATGGCGATGGTGGCCGGGAACCGGCAGTTGAATCGGCAGCTGGGCCGGCTGCTCCTCATCTTCCACCTGGTGCGGACTGTTCCAGCCGTCGATACGCGAGATGTTCATGGGAATATCAGCTGGAACACGGAACGCGCATAGTTCTGGATTGCGGCGGCGGCCCAGGGGGCGGCGATAACCACCACGACCGTCACGACGATCATTTTAATGCCCTGCGAGATGCTGGAATCCTGCAGCGAGGTAATCGCCTGCAGAAAAGCAATCACCAACCCGGTGATTGCAGCGACGCCGACAACAGGCAGCGATACCAGCAGGGCCAGCGTCAAGGCCTGCGTCGTCAGGTGGGTGATTGCGTCGTATTCCATAGCTTCACCGATATGTGGATATGAGTCCATGGACCAAGGTGGACCAGCCGTCCAGCGATATGAACAGCAGCAGCTTGAATGGGATCGCGACGTTGCTCGGATTGACCTGAGATAGCCCCAATGCCATCAGCACGTTGGCGATCACCAGATCGATCACGATGAAACACAGGTATAGCAGGAAGCCGATCTTGAAAGCCGCAGTCAGCTCACTCAATACGAACGCCGGCGCCAGAACGATCAAGTCGTCCTGCTTCAGCTCTGCGGCCCGTTCTGGCGGCCAGATCTGGCGCGCCGAGCGCATGAAAAACGCCTTCTCGCGTTCAGCCGTATGCTTGCGCAGAAAGGCGCGGAACGGCTCGCGCGCCGCGTCGAACAATGGCATGATCTGCGATCCGGCGGTTTGTTCGCTCGATAGCTGCGCGTGCTTGACAGCTTCCATGCCTACCGGCGCCATCACGAAGCATGAAATGATGATGGCGACGCCGTTCAGCACCGAGGTCGGCGGCACCTGCTGCAAGCCGAGAGCGTTACGCAGCAGGCCGAGCACGACGACGATTTTGGTATAGGACGTGACGACCATCGCGGCGAACGGCAAGATGGCAAGGGCGAGCGCTGCGATCAGCAGCGACGCGATATCAGGAGTTCCGCTCATTGCGCTCTGCCATGCGGTGGATTTGCAGGCCCAACTGGCCGCCGACTGCTACCAGTTCGCCAAATGCAAGAACCTGGCCGTGCGAAACCAGCCGGATCTGGGCATCGTCTACCGGCACTGGAAGTTCCAGGATGCAGCCGGGTTCCAGCGCGGCGATTTGCGCTATGGGCAAATTGAGCGTGACAATCTCAAGATGGACCGGAATCTCGAGCTGTCCGACATCGATCTGCTCCGCCGCTTCTACCGCTTCTTGGTCCGCAGGCTGGTCGTTGTCTAGATTGTAGGTCGTCGTCATAGGTTTGTTCTCCAGGGTAATGGTGTGTGCCGCGACGCTTGCCAGCGCGCCGGCGCACCAGCCGTTGCTGACGCCCCAGCGCAGCGCTACGTTGTCGATAGGCGCGCCGCGCACATAATTTCCGCGCGGCTGCCAGCCGAGCAAGATGTCGCCGCAGCGCAAAGAAGCAAGCAAGGCCTGGCTGCAATTGCGGCTGCGCAGCCGCAGATGCGTGGGCAGGGATAGTGCGGGTAAGGCTTGCGTGGTGCTGAAGACAGTCAGCCATTGCCGTTCGAGCAGCGTCGCCAGCGGTGACGGCAGGTCGACAATGACAGCAACGTCAGTAACACCGGGGCAAGTGCCTGCCGACGCGTGTTGGAATTCAAATGCCAGCCCCTGCGCCAGCGTCGATTCGCCGGTCAGCGTCAGGTCCGCAACGGTTGGCTGCGGATAGCCGTTCGCCGCCAGTTTTTCGAGCAGCGGCGCCAGCCATAGATTGGCCAGTGCCGTACGCCTTTGGCGGTCGCTGTCGAGCGCGATCGCTTCAAGCGCCGGATGACCGGCCAGATCGACCAGGGCGGTCAGGACGCCGTAGGCAGAATCCAGGCGCAGCGTTGCAGCGCGTTTGAAGCTGACCGATGCTGCCGGCATCGCACGCAGTTCGATGCCCGCGGCGCGGGCCGCAATGCGCATCGTGCTGCGCGCGTCGAATAAGCCTCGGGACAGGCTAGCCAACGCTGCCGGATAGGAGCGCAAGCAGTTGCCGATGGGTGTTGCCGCGACTTGTTCATTCATAGGAATCCATCTCTTTTCAGAAGGCTTCAGGCCGCCTCGATGTCAATATCGAGACTGGCGCCGAGCCGGGAACGCAGACGCTGTTGCAATGCGTCTGTGTTCAAGCAGATTAGGTCATTGGCCCGTGCATTACCGCAGTCGAAGCGAAGCGACAGCCGGAATGGCGAAAGTTTCAATTGCAGGCTGGTCTCAGGCAGGATGGCAGGATTAAGCACGATGACTACTTCCCAGATCCCGCCTCCCTGAACCGCCGGCGACGAACAGAAGTTGGCGATTCGCTCAGCCAGATGCTCGACTACCAGGTCGGCCTCCGCCGCCTGAGAGCATTGCCGGATCATGTGCGCGCGCAGGGCGGCGAGCGCATCCCGCTCGGCGTCGCTGCCGGCCGCGGCTGCCGCAGTCGCGGCCACAGCCGCAGCTTGGCTGTCCTGGTCCGCCATGACTGGCGGAGCGTCATCCCGCTGGTCCGCGTCGTCATCCGTCGATCGATCTTCGGACCCAGCGTAGGGACTATCCGTCAGCGATTGCCGGGCGGCGCCGAGAAGTGTGTTGAAACGCGCCGTTCGCTGCCGTGCGGGCCGGCTTGGGGCCGTGTCGGAATGCGCTGCGGAAAGTCGCAGGACCCGCAATTCGCGGGCCTGCCGGAAGCGGTTGTCCATGGTTAGAGATTAACCACGCCGACCGGCTGCAGCTCGACATTCGCTCCCAGCTCCTGGAATGAATACACCTGCAGTGCTGGAAAGCCTTGCTCGATCATGCGCCGGAAGTAACGTCGGATATCCATTGCCGTAACAACCGCGACGCCAGCCGCAGGTTCGCTGCCGACGGCGCTTTGGACAGACTCCAGCAGCGCGTCGATTTGTTGCGGTTCAAGAGTCAGGAAATTGCCCGCCGGGGTGGGCTTGATAGCCTGGCGAATCGTCTGTTCGACGTCGGCGTCGAGCACGATCGCCTGCATTTTTCCGGTGCCTGCCGTCGCGCGGTGGGCGATGAAGCGGCCGAGATCGCCGCGCACGTATTCGGTCAGCATCAGAACGTCTTTTTCCTTGGCGCCCCATGCAGCCAGGCTTTCCAGGATTGCCCGGATATTCCGGATGGGTACGTGCTCTTCGAGAAGACGCCTGAATACTTCCGCTATCTTCGGCACGGTCGAGACTTTCTGCACCTCTGCCACCAGGCCCGGATACTCGGCGCCGACGCGGTCCAGTATCCACTGCGTCTCTTGCAGTCCGACGAAGAGGTGCGCTTCACGCCGCACCGAATCGAAAACATCGTCTACCAGCGCCTGTTCGCGTTGACTGACCGACTCCGCCATCTCTACCGGCGGCAACGGCACTTCTTGCAGCAGGATTTGGTAGGACATGCCGGGCAAATTGTCGGCGGTCCAAACCGCAGTGCGCGGAAAAGGCAAGCCAAGTTCTTCTACCAGCCGCAGCCGTATGTCGTTCAGGGCCTGATTCAAGGCCGTCTCGTCGAGCCGGCCGGTCAGGTTTTTCGATAAGCGCAAGGACAGCGGCACGGCGAACGCTGGAGCGTGCTGCGCGATGCTTGGCGCGCTGCCTTTGACGCCGTCGGTGAGCAGAGCGGAGAGTTCGGTCCCGGAATCGGGCTGAGTTTGCCGCTGCTTGCGGCGCAAATTGTAGCCGCCGGCGAAGATCGCGACCGCCAATACCAGGAACAAGGTGGTCGGAAAGCCTGGCACCAATGCGAACCCGCACAGCATTGCCGAAGCGCTGAACAAGGCATTCGCGTTGGTGGACAGCTGCGATGCGATATCCATGCCTAGCGAGCGCGGCCGGCTGTGTTCGTCAGCCACGCGTGTGATCAAAATGCCGGCCGCGACCGAGATCAGCAGCGATGGAATTTGCGAAACCATCGCATCGCCGATGGAAAGCACGGAAAAGCGGTTGGCAGCTTCGCCGGCGCTCATGCCGTGGTAGCTGACGCCGATCACCATGCCGGCCAGGATGTTAACCATGGTGATGACCACACCGGCGATCGCATCTCCCTTGACGAACTTCATCGCGCCGTCCATGCCGCCATGCAGCTGGCTCTCGATGGCCAGCAGCGCACGCCGCTGCCTGGCGTCTTCGACCGAAAGATTGCCTGCCTTGACGTCGGCGTCAATGCTCATCTGCTTGCCCGGCATTGCATCCAGGGTGAAACGCGCGCCCACCTCCGCCACCCGTTCCGAGCCCTTTGCGATGACAATGAACTGCACGGTTGCGATGATCAGGAACACCACCAGCCCGACCACCAGATTGCCGCCGACAACCAGTTCGCCAAAGCTCTCGATAATGTGGCCGGCTTCGGCGTTAAGCAAGATCGATTTGGTCGAGGCTATGTTAAGCGACAGACGGAACAAGGTGGTAAACAACAGCAGGGATGGAAAGGCCGACAGCGATGTGGCGCTGGGAATGTACATCGTCACCATCAGCAGCACGATGCTGATGGTGATATTCAGGCCCAGCAGCATATCGATCAGAAAAGTGGGCAAAGGCAGGATCATCAGAGCGATAACCGAGATCACCAGCGCTACGATGCCGACTTCGCCGCTGATATTGAAGAGGCGCGACGATTTCATGTAAATCTCCTTCAAGCTGGATTGACAGCTGTGGTGTGGCCTTTACCCATATCGTCAACCCAGGCCAGCACTGCTGCCACCGCGTCGAAAAGGGGTTCGGGGATCGTGTCTTCTAGAGCAACCAGATAAAGCGCGCGGGCCAATGGCGGGTTACCGACAATCGGAACGCCATGCAGGGTTGCCAGTTCACGGATGACGCGTGCTTCGTCATCGGTGCCCTTGGCGATGACGCGCGGCAAGCCGCATTCTTCAGGCGCGTAGCGCAGGGCGACAGCGTAGTGGGTCGGATTGACGACCACGACATTCGCCTGCCCCACATGCGATTTCTGCGGCGCGTTGGCAAGTTCTTTTGACAGTTTGCGCAGCTCTTGCTTGATTTGCGGATTGCCGTTGCTTTCCTTGTTCTCCCGTTTGACTTCATCCTTGCTCATGCGGTGGTCCCTGATGAACAACCAGCGCTGGATAGCAAAGTCGGCCGTGCCTATCACCAGGAAAACGACGGCAGAGATGGCGAGCATCTTGCATAAGGCGCCCCAGGCGATGCTGTCCAATCCCAGGATCGGCTGGTAGACGACCCCAATCAGCAATGGCATCAGTATCAGCACGGTCTTCCACAATACCGTGCTCAAAATGCAAGCTTTGACCACGGTGTTGGCCAGTTCAATCATCGAGCGCATCGAAAAGATCCGCTTCAGTCCCGATGCCGGGTTGATTGAATTGAATTTCAGTTCCAGCGGCTTGAAGGCGAGTTGCAATCCGACTTGTGCAGCGATGACAGCAGCCGAAATCAGTGCGGCGAGCAGCGCTATGGGTAGACAAATAGCCAAGCCGCGTGTGCCGGCAGTCACTAGCGCATCGGTATAGCTAAAGTTTTCCGATTGTGCATTCGCAACGTCGAGCCCCATGCGCAGCAGCAAACGCAATTGTTCTGTCATGACCGGACCGCCCAGCGAAAAACCGATCGCCGCGCTGAACAGAATTGCCGCGAACGGCAAATCCTGGCTTTTCGACGTTTCGCCGTCGCGCCGGGCGTCGGTCAGTTTCTTTTCGCTGGGTTCTTCGGTTTTTTCGTCGGACATGGATGTATACCGAAATAAGGTGTGGAGCGATTAATAAGATGTGCAGCGAAGATGTGCCGCGAAGATGTGCAGCGATTGTCGCGCCGGCGCGCGGCCGGCAAGAGCGTGAATGCGAACCGATGCGCGTTGTGGCGAAGCAGGAGGGCATTGCCGTCTTCGGGAAGTTGCCGCGATATCCTGGCCCGGCCTTCCGGCCTTTGCGGCGAAGTGCGATGTTTCGCTAGTTGCGATGCCGGTTCGTATCTGCAGCGGCAACGGCTGCCAAGTTGATTTACCTTCCGCTACTACCTACCGCGTAGTGCGTGCTGTTCTCAAGGCGGCGTGCGGAGGTTTTTCTTCGAGGAGCCGGATATGAAGATGGGAAATTGCAGTAACGAGCTGTTAACTGGGCTGATCGAACTATTGATGTTCGGCGCCAAGCACAACTATATCGAGCCAACCGAGCGCCTGCTGGCGGCGGTGCACCTGATGCGGCCGGGTTTTATCGAACTGCGCGCGTACGACGCCTGGATATTGATCCGTCAAAGGCGTTTCTCCGACGCCGTGCGTCTGTTGCGAGAGCTGGAACAGCAGCCTTTGCGAGGATCGTTCGGCCCTTACGTCAGTTCGCTGCTGGCGATCTGCCTGGCCAATCAGAACGATGAGTCCTGGCGTCACTATGCAAACGAAGTCATGTCGGGCAAGGAGGATGCCGACTCGATCGAGCTCATGACTACCCTGATGGGGCAGGCAGGCGACAAGACGGCGAAACGGCCGCCTGTGGCGCAGATCGATCAAAGTCAATTGCAATTTTTGCTACAGCGCCGGCATCTGCGCGCTTAAGGAGATCAATATGAGCATGACAATTCCACCACTGCCGCCGATCTCAAGCACACCTGCGATGCAGGGCGGTGCGGGCGCCGTCAAGGAAACCGCGGCAACTGCCGCGCCGGCGGCGCCGCGCAGCGATCTGGTCGAACAATTCCGCGCCAAGTTCGAGCAAGCGCGTCTTTCGCCGCAAAGCGTGACGCATTTCCAGGGACCTTCTGCGGTATCGCAAATGATTACGCAACAAGACCAGGCCATGGGGGCATTGACCAACAAGGTCGACGCCTTCGCAGCGGGCGCCGACAAGATGAGCATGCAAGAGGTGGTGGCCCAATCGGTAAAGGTACAGCTTGACGTGGCCACCTTGACGGCAAAGCTTTATCTCGGGCAAACGCTTGCGCAAGGCAGCAAGGGCGCCATACAGACCTTGGTCAAGAATCAGTAGGAGGGCCAGATGCCACACTATCCATCGTTCGTCCGCAGGCTCTGCATCGCTGTGCTTAGCGTCGTGCTCATCAGCGGTTGCAGCGAGCAGCTGTTTGCGCAACTGTCCGAAGCCGACGCCAACGACATGCTGGCGGCGCTGCTCGACGCCGGCATTTCCGCATCCAAGCAGAAAGACGAAAGCGGAAAAAGCTGGTCGGTGAAAGCAGAAGAGCAAGATTTTGCGCGGGCCATCAATGTGCTGCGCTCGCACGGGATGCCCCATCAAAAGCACGAAAATCTCGGCGAGATGTTCAAGAAGGATGGCTTGATCTCCACGCCTACCGAAGAGCGGGTGCGTTTTATCTATGGCGTATCGCAGCAGCTGTCGGAGGTGCTTTCAAGGATCGACGGCGTCAGTTACGCCAGTGTCCAGATCGTCCTGCCGAATAACGATCCGTTGGCGAACGAGGTCAAGCCGTCGTCGGCAGCGGTGTTCGTCAAGTACCTGCCTGGAACCGATGTCGCTTCGCTGGTGCCGAGCATTAAGAACCTGGTCGTGCATGCGGTGGAAGGACTGACCTACGACAACGTCAGCGTGACGATGGTTGCCGGCACCGACTTGCCGGCCGCGGGATCGGCGCGCCGCAACGCCGGCGACGGCTGGCTGATCGGAGCCGGGTTGCTTTTTGCGGGAATTCTGGCCGCGGCGCTGGCGTTTGCCGCCAGACGCTACGGTCTGCTCCGCAAGCTGGCGCCAGGCGGATTGCGTGCCTTGGTTTCGCGGAGCAAGCCGTCTTGAATGCCGGCGACGTCAGCGAGGCCAGCGAAGCCAGTGACCAAAGGGAAAGCGGGCCGGCAACGCTTGCCCAGCTGCATGGTTGGGCCGCCAGATACGACACGAGGGTGCGCGAGGAGGCGGCGCGCCAGGCGCAGCTTCATTGCCAGCGTTGGCGCCAGGCTTGCACTCCTGCCGCTGTCCGGATATGGCTCGCCGCCCGCCATGTCTGGCTGCCAGGCGCCATTTCGATCGACCAGCTGAGCGTGAGCGTCAACCGGCTTGCTTTGCTGGACGCCGCCGGTTTGCGCAAGGTCTTGTCAGCGCGTGCGCTGTACCGGTCGCGGGCCAGCCTGCGCCGGGTGGTGGCCCGCAGCCAGTGCGAGCAGCTGCTCGCTGCGGTCGGAGCGCATGCGCTGGAACGTCTGCAGCAGGTGGATGCACTTGTCGGCGGTTCTACGCCGCCGCTGCCAGAATCGTTTACCGCAATGTCGCTGGCGGCCGATGGCTGGCAACTGATCCAGTCCGAGAATGCCGGCCTGGCCCCGGCTTCGGCTGCGCTGGTGGCTGCGGCACTTGCGCCGGACGAGATCGCTGGCGCTGCCATGGCAGGCGTTCCAGGCGCAAGCTGGGATAAACACGCGTCGTCCAGCCAGCTTTCCAGCGGTAATGAGTCGGCGCGCTTTTTTTCGAAACTGGGATCGTTTTTTCCGGAGATGCAATGGCTATTTGGCTAAGCTCGGAACAACCGTCCGTCGGCCCCGACGTAGACGTGATACGCAGCGCGGAACTTGCCAGCGTGGTGGCCCTCGATCAAGCGCATGGCGCACTTGAACGGCGTTATGCCGGACTGCTGGCTGATGCCGAAGCGTCGGCCCAGGCCATCGTGGCCGAAGCGCAGCAACGGGCGGATACGCTTGAAACGGCAGCGCAGCGCCGTTTCGACAATAGCGCGCGCCTGGGCTACGCAGCCGGCCGCCGGCGCGGGCTGGCAGAGGTGCACGACGCCATGCTGCGCCAGGCGGCTTCGCAGCGTCAGTTGCTTAGCGCCACCCGCGAGCGGATCGCACAGATTGTTACGCGTACCGTCGAACGCGTGCTCGGCACTGCCGATCCCAAGGCGCTGTTCGCGCAGGTTGCCGGCACCGTCGACCGGCTCCTGGACGATTCATCGTTTTTGACCGTGCGGGTAGCTCCTCAGGACCTGGACGCTGCCCGAGACGCCTTCGGCGCGGCCTGCAGCGACAACCAATGGGGCGTCAATCCGCAAGTTGCGGGACGCGCCGATCTGCTGCCGGGAAGCTGCGTCTGCGAGTGGGATTACGGCGTGATCGACGGCAGCCTCTCATTGCATGTCGATGCGCTGCGGCAGGCTGTTGCCGGCCTGGTTGCCGAGCCGCTGTCGTCACTCCAGCAACTCCACGAAGATCATGCGCCGGACCAGGACGACGCGCCGGCCGAACATGAAAGCATGGAATGATGGACGGATTCGATAGTTTTCTCGACACGCTGGACGCCACGCTCGATGCGACGCCCATGCTCAAGCAGCACGGCAAGGTGGTCGAAGTCATAGGTACCTTGCTGAAAGTGGGCGGCCTGGACGCTACGCTAGGTGAATTATGCGAGCTACGCGAAGCTGACGGGCGTCTGGTGCAGCGCGCCGAGGTGGTCGGCTTCACCCGCCAATTCGCGCTGCTGGCGCCGTTCGGCAGCGTAGTCGGCTTATCGCGTTCAACACGGGTGGTCGGACAGGGACGGCCCTTGTCCGTGCCGGTAGGCCCGGCGCTCATGGGCCGCGTGCTCGACGGTCTGGGCGAGCCGCTGGACCAGCTCGGCGCAATCGAGACCAAAGAGTTCCGCTCCGTCATCGCGGCTGCACCGGATCCGCTCACCCGCCGCATGATAGAAGAGCCGCTTGACACCGGCGTGCGTGTCATCGACGGCTTGATGACAATCGGAGAAGGTCAGCGGGTCGGCATCTTCGCCCCGGCCGGCGTCGGCAAGAGCACGCTGCTCGGCATGCTGGCCCGCGGCGCAGCCTGCGACGTGAACGTGGTGGTGCTGATCGGCGAACGCGGCCGCGAAGTGCGAGAGTTCATTGAATTGATTCTTGGCAGGGAGGGCATGGCCAAGAGCGTGGTGGTCTGTGCGACTTCGGATCGCTCATCGATCGAGCGCGCCAAGGCTGCCTATGTGGGCACTGCGATTGCCGAGTATTTTCGCGACCAAGGCATGCGCGTGTTGCTGATGATGGATTCGCTGACGCGTTTTGCGCGGGCCCAACGTGAAATCGGCTTGTCGGCTGGCGAACCGCCGACACGGCGCGGCTTCCCCCCCTCCATTTTTGCCGAGCTGCCGCGCTTGCTGGAACGTGCAGGCATGGGCAGCGTAGGCTCGATTACTGCGTTCTATACGGTGCTGGCCGAGGACGAAGAAGGGAACGATCCGGTCAGCGAAGAAGTACGCGGCATCCTCGATGGCCACATCGTTCTGTCGCGCGCTATCGCCGCGCGCAATCACTATCCTGCGATCGACGTTCTCAATAGCTTGAGCCGGGTGATGACCCTGGTAGCGAGCAGCGCGCATTGCAGCGGCGCCGGCCGGGTGCGCAAGCTGATGGCGAAATTCAACGAGATCGAGCTGCTGCTGCAGATCGGCGAATATCAGCAGGGGACCGATCCGCTAGCCGACGAGGCTATCTCGCATCACGAAGCAATCGAGCAATTCCTGATGCAGGGCACGGACGAAGAGGCGCCGGGAGCGCATACGCATGCGATCATTTCACAGTTCTCCAATTGATGGCGCGCGATGAGCGTTGACGCTGCAAAAATATGGCGGGCAATTGTTGCTGCGCAGATGCGCCGGCAGCAGCGTGCCAAGGATGAACTCGAAGCCGCCCGGCAAGACATGCTGGCGGCCGAGGCGACGCACGCCGCAGCTGCTGCCGAAACAGAGCAGGCTTGCGAACGCCGCCGCATTCACGAAGATGGCTTGAAAGAGCTGCTTTCCACAAGCTTGTCTGCTGCACTGTATTTAAGCCATGACGCCTGGCGCAGTCATTTGCGCGGAGAGGTCAAGGCCATGCAAGCCCGCGAGCGCCAGGCGCGCGACGCGCTAGAAAAGCAGGAGCGCAAAGTTGCAGCGTTGCGTACCAGGCTGGCCCGCATAGATGCCGCGCTCGACAAGTGCCGGAACAAGCTGAAACAGATTGAAGACGAAACTCGCCGCCGCCGCGAGGAAAACGCTGACGAGGAAGCCATTGAAACGCTGCTGGCGCGGCGTGCCTTAAGGTGAGCTCGCATATGCCTTGCTGCGTCATGCCCGCGTTCGCCGCGACGACGAAATTCTTGGAACCTCCTAAAGCAGATAACGATGAATGAATTAACGGTTCTGAGCAATACATTGCTGTCCTTGTACACGGCGTATCACAATTTGATCGTCGCGATGCTGCTCGCCGGCATGCGCATCATGATTGTATTTCTCGTATTCCCGCCTACCAGCGATCAGGCGATACCCGGAATAGCCCGCAACGGCGTCATCTATTTGCTCACTTATTTTGTGACAGCGGGACAGAATCCTGAAGTCTTTGAAAATTTAAATAGCGCGACGCTGCTGGTCCTGACGGCGAAGGAAGCATTCCTTGGGCTGGCGTTCGGATATTCCGCAGCCACGGCCTTTTGGATCGCACAGAGCGTCGGCACACTGATCGACGATCTTGCCGGGTTCAATAACATACAGATGAGCAACCCGCTGCGCGGCGATCAAAGCACGCCGGTATCGGCCGTGCTGCTGCAACTTGTGGTCACCTTGTTCTACGTTGGCGGCGGCATGATCTTTGTACTTGGGGCTTTGTTCGAATCTTTCAAATGGTGGCCGGTGCAGCAGCTCATGCCATCGCTCTCAAGTACCGCCGAGGCATTTCTGATTCAACGCACGGACTCTCTCTGGACCGGCATCGCCAAACTCGGTACGCCAATCATGCTGGTGCTGGTATTGATCGAAATAGGCATAGGCTTGATTTCTCGGGCGGCAGACAAACTTGAGCCGAACTCGCTGAGCCAGCCGCTGCGCGGTGCTGTCGGCCTGGTGATGGTAATCGCGCTGGCGGCGGTGTTTGCGGGACAGGTCGTGAACGATATTAAATTCCTGGGTTTCGGTCGAACGTTAAGCACCGGGATGGTCGGTAACCCGCAAGATAAATCGGCGCCGGAAAATGCATTGAAAAAGTGAAGATTGTTGTGGAATCAGATGTTGTTTGTTGAAAATTGCGGAGTTGCTTTCGCCTATGATGAAATTGTCGCTGGTGTCATTCATTCGGCAACCGGCAACGGATCGTCTGATTTTTTTTGACAACCTACACTGGAGTAACGCTTATGTTTTCCACCGTCTATTTTGCGCTCACCTCGGCGCTATCCCTGCAAGATAAACTTCCCGCCTATTCGACCGCGTTGCTCGACAGCGCTTTCGATCGCGCCTATTGCCAGGTCGACGACGTGCTTGAACGCAGCCGCCGCGACCTGACGGCTGACGATATTGCCCGCTTGATTGCGCTAGGCGATTCGTCGCTGCTGCTCGGCCATGACGAGGATGCCGAAGAGGCGTATCGTCGCGCACAAAAACTGCTCGGGGCCAATGGCGACCGGCTGCGCATCATGTCTTGCCGAAATACCGGCTGGCAGCTGATGCTGCGCGATCGTTACAGCGCCAGCGCGAAATGTTTTACGCGCATGTGCAACGACGAGGCCGCCACCGCCAGCGATGTGCTGGAAGGTTTGCTGGGGATCGCACTGGTGCAGCATCAAATCGGCCACCAGACTGCGGCGGATGATGCGCTGTTGCGTGCTGCAGAACTGGCCGATGAACATCGTCAGCCTGGCTGGCGATTGTTGGTAGCGCTGCTGGCGAGAGAGTTCGACGTGCAGTTGCAGATCCGTGGCGCCGCGACCTTGGGCGATCACGCGTTCTGGACTTCGGCTCGCAGCGCCAGCATGCAGTCAGCCGGCGAGCGCACTGCGCGCATGCGCCATGTGCATGAAGCGACTGCCGTGATGTCGCCTATGCCGTTGTTGCTGGTGCAGCGCCGGGAATATCTGCATTTGCTGGATCGCCTGGTGCAAGGCGACGCTACCGCGGCGGACCGGCTTTTTTTCGCGATTGACGAACCGCAACGCTTCGGCGGCGCCGGCCAGGGCTTCCTTGCCAAGCTCGACGTCATACTCGCGGCACTGGCGGGCGGACTAGACGACATTGCGGATCGCGTCTTGGTCAAGATCAACCGGTCTGAGGGAGAAGCGGGAACGCGGCGCTGGAATGTCGAGTATCTGTATGCCTCATCGAAAGTTGCAGTGCGGCGCGGCAATCCAGCGCAAGCGCTCCAGTTCTATTCGAAATATGCAAGCGAAGCGTTGCGGTGCCTGCGCTTGGAGGCGGTCGAGGTGCGGCCGCTCGATAAGGCGCACGGCGGGGCGCACGCCGGGACGGCGTCGAGCGATGATGTTTCTGCTCGCCTGCCGGCAAAATACCGGCGCGCGTATCGCTACATCGTCGATAACCTGAACCGGGCGAATCTGAGCACGCGCGAGGTTGCCGCACATGTCGATGTCACCGAGCGCGCCTTGCAGCTGGCGTTCAAGAGATCGATCGGCGTGTCGCCCAGCAACGTGATCCGCAGTCTGCGGCTGGATGGCGTTCGCAGTGATTTGCTTGACGGCGATTGGGCCGGGGCGTCGATCTTCGATACGGCCAGCCGATGGGGCGTCAGCAGCCGGTCCGCGCTGGCCAAGGGCTATCGCAGGCAATTCAACGAGTCGCCATCCGAAACCATCTACGGCTGAACCCCGAGGCGGCTCCCGCGAGCCGCCCATCTTTCTCATACCTATTCATGACAAACATTTCTCTGATGTGCGGGCAAGCGCACAGCGCGGTTTCGTATCTGCGCAGACAGCGCAGCGCGCTGTATCGACAAATCTCCTGGGTATTGCCGGTGATTCTATGCGTGGCGGGGGCCAGCGCCGGCGCTCAGCCGCTGGTCTGGAAAAGCCAGAGATTCCAGTACGTGGCTGATCATAAAGATCTTAAGGATGTCTTGCGCGACTTTGGCGCCAGCGAAAATATCATGACCTCGATTTCCTCTCATGTCGACGGTTCCGTGTCAGGTCGTTTCGACAGTTCTCCGGAGCAGTTCCTGGACAAGATGGCCAATACATTCGGCTTCATCTGGTATTACGACGGCGCGGTGCTCAGTATTGCCGGCGCCAACGAGGCCCGTAACGCGACCATCAGTCTCAAGCACAGCAATGTGGCGGAACTGCGGCGCGTGCTGGGAAGCCTTGGCATCGCGGATCGGCGCTTTCCTGTCCGCTATGACAGCGAAACAGGATTGGTGATCGCATCCGGGCCGCCGCGGTACGTGGAACTGGTGTCCGATGTCGCCCGTTTGATTGATCAAACCTCGGCCCCGAGCGATAAGATTGTTGTGCAGCGTTTTCCTTTGAGCTATGCCTGGGCCACGGACCGTACCGTCACAATCGACGGCCAAGGCGTGACGGTGCGCGGTGTCGCGTCGCTGCTGCGCGGCCTGTATGCGGTGAATGGCGGCGGCCAGGCAGCAGCTGGCGACGCCACTCCGGCGCCGCGCGATACCTACAGGATGAAGAGCCTGCGCAGCACCGGCGCCAACAGCGGCGTTGCGCCTGCGTCCGGCGCTAACGCGCGGCCGCCGCTGCCGACCTTGCCCGGGCTTTCCACGGCGGATAATTCGCGCCAGCCTGCTGCAGATGTTGCGCCGCTTCCCGCCGGCGCCATGGCTGGCCGTGCCGACGCTAGCACTGCCGAACAAGCCGCGGCATCTGCCGGACCGGTGATTGAAGCCGATCCTCGCAGCAATGCGATTTTCGTGCGCGACCGGGCCGAAAACATGCCGGCTTTTCAAGCGCTGATCGAATCGCTGGACCAGCGCCCCGGCGTTCTTGAAATAGATGCGACTATCATCGAGATCACCGACAATGCGCTGAAAGAGCTAGGCGTCGATTGGCGGCTGCATTCCGGCCACATGGATGTGCAGACCGGGAACGGCGCCCTGGCCCAGACTGGAAATCCCGACTCCCTCAATCCGCAGGGTTTCGGCAACCCGGCGAACCAGACCAGCACCGGGCCGATACTCTCCACGCCGGCAGGCGGCGTCCTGACGGCGGTGATCGGCGGTGCCGGGCGTTACTTACTGGGGCGGGTCACGGCACTCCAGCAAAGCGATCAGGCGCGCGTCACCGCCAGCCCCAAAGTCGAGACGCTGGACAACGTGGAAGCAATCATGGACAACAAGCAAACCTTCTATGTGCCGGTCTCCGGCTACCAGTCTGCGGACCTGTATAGCGTATCGGCCGGCGTATCGCTCAGGGTATTGCCGATGATCGTGCCCACGTCAAGCACTGAGCAGATTCATCTTAATGTGCACATCGAGGATGGCCAGCTGAGCACGCAGCAGGTTGGAACGTTGCCGATTGTAAGCAACAGCACCATAGACACGCAGGCGTTGATCAACAACGGCGAGAGTTTGCTGATTGCCGGTTACTCTGTCGATCAGGATGACCATGCAGAAACTGCGGTGCCAGGTTTGTCGAAAATCCCGTTGATTGGCGGCCTGTTCCGCTTCAAGCACCACCAGGGCCAGCGTTTCCAACGGCTGTTCCTGTTGACGCCGCGGATCATTGCGGTGTCAGGCCCTTCCGCGGCTAACGTTTCAACCAGTTCAGTCCGCTAGTGTCCTGGGTTTTAACTTATTGAGAGTTTCATCATTCATGACATCGCCCCGGCAAGAGTCATCTGGGGTCAGAGTCAACTTTCGCGGTGCTTCATCGCGAAACTTGACTCTGACCCCACATGACGGATTCGGAGAAACACAGAGCGCACTACGCGGCTTTGTTCTTTTTAACGATGAGGCAGCTACTCCGTGGTCCGCTAAGTGGGGGCAGAGTGAAGTTTCTGCAAAAAGCGCGCAGAAAGTTCACTCCGACCCCAGTTAGCTCAGTGCGCTAGCGCAGTTCGGCTTTGCTGGCGCCTTTCGCGTTTTCCCCAAAAAAGACGGCCTTGAATAGCCGGCAGCTAAAAAAAACATCCTTCGTGCTTTCGCAGGAAGGATGCTTTGGCGTATTCGAGGCAGTCTTGACGCAGCGCTGCCTGCATCAAATCAATTGTCGATTATGCGAATGCATGCTGGTGATGCGAGGAGCGATTGTTTTCCGCGTTTTTCTGATTACGGCTGACATCGGGCGCCATTGCCACAAACGGCAAGACATTCGAAAGCATTTCCGAAGTTTTCGGATTCGACGCCAGCTTTGATTCAGCGTAATCTTCAACCTTCGAAACCACTTCACTTTTGACAGCTTTTTCGGCGCCTTTCACCATCTCGCCTACATTGCCGTGCATTGCGCCGGCCACCAGGTCGTCGATCTTGGCGTTGCCGATATGTGCGGCAACCATCACCTGGCTCGCCATGTCTACCGCCAATCCTTCCGGCGTCAGATCGGCCGCCACGGTTGCCACGTCTTCACCCACCTTCACCACATCGCCCATCGCCGCCTTCAGGTTTCCATGGGCGAGATCTTTCAGCATCTGGACCGAACCGGTGGCGATGCCGACGGTGGAATCGGCGAGCGTCTTGACCGTCGAGTCAATCCCTTTCTCGACATCGTTAGTGACTGTCTTGATTTCTTTTTCAGCGCTGCTGACGAATTTGTCCAAGCCTTTGGATATATGCAAATCGCCAAGCGCGCTCATTGCCAGGGTGGCTTCCTTCGTGACCAGATCGCCGGCTCCCTTGACTACGTCATCCGCAGTTTTCAGAAAGTCCTGCAAGCCTTCCTTGAAATTACCCTCCATCAGCGCTTCTGTCATCTTCATCGTATCCTGCAAGACGTGTTCAACGTCTTTTTCCAGCGTTTTGACGACGCCTTCGACGTCGTGGATGGCGGCCTTGGCTACATTTTCGATGTCATGGCCGAAGTGCTCAAAGGCGT
Source organism: Collimonas silvisoli (assembly GCF_018305005.1). Lineage (GTDB taxonomy): Bacteria > Pseudomonadota > Gammaproteobacteria > Burkholderiales > Burkholderiaceae_D > Collimonas > Collimonas silvisoli. Next base: position 10,086 of record NZ_JAGQEG010000017.1, on the reverse strand, counting down.
GTTTGATTTTTGAAAAAATGCTCATAATGTTTCCCCATTAGATTGATTACCAGAATGCGAGGCATAGCCCTGCGTTTAACGATGCGGTTAAATAATTTCCTGTCTTTTTTTCAAAGCGGCGCTTACCTCCTTGGCTAGAAATTGCATAAATTGCGGTGATGTGTGTCGCCATGGCGTTGGACAGCTGCTGCTTCGTGTGTTTCATCTCTGTCATTTTGGCGACGATGCATGTCTGGAAATAAGTAGCGCATGCGGCAGCAGCCGCAAATTCCGTCGCACGCCTGCGTGTTCCGCTACACAGGTTAGGCGATTTGGGGTGGCGGAGTAGTCCGTAACAGCGAAGTTTGAGGCATGCATCCGAAGCGGCGTTCACTCCGGCTGTTGCATGCTGACGGCATCATTTCGAGCGCATGAGTTCGCGCGTCGCGCTGACAGATTCGGTTGCAGAGGCGTTTAACGGCAGGTATACGCCGGTTGCCTGCATCTTCGCGGATTGCTCCTGCAGCGCGATACGCTCAGGCAGCCAGGACCCGGGGCGGCGCAGCAGTGCGTCAAGCGCGCTCGACCAGCCGGCGCTCTCTGGCGACCGGCCTGAGGTTTGGCTTAGCGCGCGATAAAAATCCGCTTGCCGTGCACAGGCCGGACGCAATCGGTGCCGCACCAGCAGTGTCTGGTTGCTGCGGTGCTGCGAACGTATTGCATCAAGGTCTTGCCGGAGCAAGGCCGCTGCGCGCGGACGGTCGCAGCCATGATTGAATTGGTACATCTTGATCCATTCGTCGCGCGACGAGTCGACGGCGGCGGCGAAGGTGATGAACGATGAGAACTGCTGGTCGGCATAACAGGCGCGATTCATCAGCTTTCCGTGACGCTGCACCAGTGAAATACGGGCGCCTGTCATTTTTTTTGGATAGATGCCGCCGAAGCCGAACGGGTTGGTGCCTGGAACGCCGCCTGATATTTTGTCAGTGCCCCAGGCGGGAGCGAGGCCGAAGCCGGCCTGGACGGATTTGCCTGAACCGGCAGCCGCGCCGTGCCGCTCGTGGCGCATGGCGCCGCTTTGTTCGCCAATGTCGTTATCGGTCTTGATGCCGAATTCGAATGCTGCTGTGACGCCGGCCCCGGATGAGGCGCGAACGCCGGCGTGCCTGGTGGTGACAGATGCCCCGATCGACATTTCCATGCCGGAGCGCCGGGTGTCGGTCTTCGAGGTTTGCCAGCCGACCGAGACGTCCTGCCGGTCCTGGAAATGCTGCGCAAATCGCTCGAAAAATTGCGTGTCGGCGCCGTTTGCGCGCACCGGCCGGTTTGCTTCATCGAACAAAAAATCGACCAGATCAAGCGCGGTCTCGGTGGTATGTTTGTCATCGTAGCGTTGCGCCGCCCAGTCCTCGCTATCATCGGTCAGCAGCGGGCGTATCGCGCGCAGCACGACGCCGCGCGGCTTGCGCACTTCATGGTCAAACGGTGTTACCCGTACCGTTCCGCCGATGCGGGCTTTGGCCAGCGCATCGATGCCCGCGCTGTAGCCGAGATGCAGGGCCGCGCCCGCTTGCTTGCGCACGACGGTTTCGGTGCCGATGAAAATTTCCAGGCCGCTGGTGCTCTTGGCGATCGTCACGACAGCTTGCCGGCTTCTCTGCCCAAGCAGCGTCAATTCGCCGCCGATGGGCAGATGCGATCGCGCCAGCTGCGAGGCGCCAAGCGACAGGCCGCGCGTCGAGATGCCGATGCGTCCGCCGTCGGCCAGCGTGATCTGGGCGCCTTGCGGCATCTCTGAAATGAGTTGCCGCAGCACGCGCCGGATTTCCTCCCGTTGCATATTGTCCGGCTTGAGCGAGGTAGATTCGGCTACCTTGCTTGCCTCTCCAAGTACGGCGCTAACTTCGCTCAGTTTGTCGATCTTGAAGCGGGTGGCGCAGTCTTTCAATAAGGTAAGGTCCAGGCGCGGCGCCGGCTGGTCTTTGGCGGCCAGTCCGGATACTGCGGGGCGTTTGCAGAGCGCGGCAAGCAATGTCTCGTCCAACGGGAAATGCTCGACCCGCATCATGCCATTGGCGCCAAGGATGTCCAGCGCTGCGGCAGCCGCCTCGCGCGCCGGCCCATCGGTTTGCTGCTCTTGCGTTAATGCCAGCCGTGGTTTGCGCAGAGCCTCTGCCATGGTTCTGCAAGCAGCGCTTAATGCGGCGCAATACTTCGCCTCTTCATTGCTGATCGATCCCAGCTGCGCGCCAAGCGTGCCGTGGCGCAAGCTGCGCAGTGCGGATTTCTTGTGGCCGAACATGCGCTGGAAAAACCAGTTGCGTTTGTCAACACGCAGTAATCCACGAGTGACGAAACGATGCAAGCGGTTTTTCAATTTCTTCAACTCGTCCTGCGCTGCATCGCTTCGGAAGCCTTGCTGCCAGGCGAACACGGCAGTGGTATCTCGTACCTCGCTCGATCCGGCAAGCGCACGCAGCACGCGGGGTGCGAGCTGGCCGCCATCGTCATGTGTGGCATGCGCCTGAGCAAGCGCGCCTGCGATGTCGCCGGGCGCGGCAGCAAGACGGTCCCATGCCTGGAGCATGAGCATGGTCTGTTGCTCGGTGCCGATGGCGGGCCGGGTTTTGGCCATCTTCATCAATACCTCGAAACCGGCCTCGGTCGACGCCAATGCCCTTGCGATGCGCCAAGCATCCGAGCGCGCAGCGTCGCCGATCGCGCTCGTTGCGGCGCTTGCGGCATCCTGGGAAGATGTTTCCGCAGTGCGGGAAAATGCTGCCGCCAGCTGCAGCGGCGTGCTTAGATCGAGCTCGTCCTGCAGCAGTTCAAGTGCATGCAGCGCCCGTCCGGCATCGTCAGGCTGAAATGTCCCTGCCAGCACTTGTCCAACCAGCACGGAAGCGGCAAAGGGGGCCGCGTCGGCAGGCCCCGGAGCAATAGCGCCGGCATCGTCGTCGGATTCCAGAGTCTGTCCAGAGGCGGAGGGAGGCGCAAGTGTAGCCAGACGTTCACTCAGAGCAGCTAGCAAGTCCGCAGCGGGAGCGTTGCCGCCGGCGCCGGGCCGGCCGAAATATTTGTCGACCCATGCGTTCAAGCCGGTGCGGCAACCAAGCCAATGTTCAAGTTCTGCCAAAGGCGCTGACCTTGGCGCGGCGCTCTGCTCCGGTTTGACATCTGAAAGCCGCCCGACTGCGCGCTTAAATCGTGCTGCCTGCTGCTGCAGGCTGGCCGTTGCCCTCGGCGCTGGGGCAGATTTGGCTAAGTCTGCGCCGCTGCCTGTTTCGGGCGGCTGCGCAAGGGAAGGGGGGGGCCGTATATCGCGTGCTGCCAACGGTTCGCCAAACTGCGAACGGCGCATGAACGGTGTGTGCCAATCGGTCTCGGCCATTGGTCGTTGCCCGGCTGGCTTGTTCCGGCTCGGCCGCTTCAATGCCAGCGTCTTGCTTAGCAGGTCGCGCACGCTGCCATAGACGCTGGCGATGGTGCGCGATGGGCTCAATGACGGTGCGGGTGCCACGGCTGCATCGGGAGACGGTGACGCAGACGGAGACGGCGAGCCGTGGGGGAAAATCCGGATGGGCAACTTCTTCACCAGTGAATCCTCGAATTTGGATAGCCGTTGCAAGATGGATGCGGCACAACACGACACGACAACGGACGGCATCATGCTGTTCAGGTTGGGGTTTCTGTTTGCAGTTGCGAAAAAGCGTGCTCAATAGCGAAGCGCCGGATTGTGCACTGCACCGTTTCGGAAACGGGTTCGCAGTTTCGCTGCGGCAGGACGAGTGGCGAGGTGCAACTGTCAAGCTGCAAGCCATACTCTTCAACTTCTTATGGCGCTTGCTATGTCCTTACATTTCTCATCGCGCCACCGTTCCTCCGCCGGCACGGCAACGACTGCCCCGATCGCGGCAATCCTTCCCGTGCCAGACATCGAGGCAACGATCGCCGCACTGTTCAACCCGGGCGATGCCATTGCACGGCTTGGCAGCGTGCGCGAGATGGCCGATCTGCTGGGTGAGAAACTCGAAAAAATATCCAGCGCAGGCGTCGTTGAGGGTCTTGCGCCGGGCCTGCATGTGGAGCTTGTCGTGCGCAAGTTGAATCTGCTTTTCGGCAGCAACTGTGCGGCGGCGCTGGGGGCTCTCCATAGTCTGATCATGGCGCGCAAGCCGCTTGCCGCTACGGGGGATGCTTTTCACCTGGCGCGCGTACTGGCCGGCAGCGTTGCCGGCGCGGCAGCTCTGAGTGCGTTACTTGAGGCGCCCATCCGGGATGCCAGGCCGGACTCATCCATTATTCGAAGCGGGGCTGAAAAGCAGGCGCTACGAGCCGCCAACTATCTGATCGCGGTCGCTCCGCTCGATATGCTGGTGCCGCGCAATATCGGCGAAACTACCGAACTCGCGCAACGCATGCTGCCTGCGCATGAACGCACCGAAATTGCGGAACCATTGCCAGCCGGCGCATACCGGGCAACCATTCCGGCCAAAGCGATACTTGCTGCGGTGGCGTTGGCGCGCAATCCCGGCGCCGAGTTGTTGCCGCACCTGAAAATGGCCTATTTCGCGTGGTGCAACGGTTTTCATGAAGAAGGCCCGGGTACGCCGCTGGATAGCGCGAAAGAGCATTTTTTTGCGCTGCCGAATTGCACTCGGCTGGCAAGCTAGCATTCATGACGTTGCCGCGGCAAGAGTCATCTGGGGTCAGAGTCAACTTTCGCAGTGCTCTATCGCGAAACTTGACTCTGACCCCACATGACGGATTCGGAGAAAGACAGGGCGCACTATGCGGCTTTGTTCTTTTTACCGATGAGGCGGCTACTCCGTGGCCCGCTAAGTGGGGTCAGAGTGAAGTTTCTGCAAAAAGCGCGCAGAAAGTTCACTCTGACCCCACTTAGCTGCGTTTGTTAAGGGGCATTGTCTCAATAGACGAGCTGCGTCGTTGTTCTGTTACGGCACCAAGGCCGCAGTCTTTTCGCAGTGAATCTTGCCGCTGGCCGCCACGCTTGTCACCATTGAACAGCGCGCCATCAGCACGCTGTCACGATCATAGGCTTGATACACCCAACTTGAGCCCTGCCTGTCCATCACCATAAAACCATATTTCCGGGTGTGGATAATGCTTTCGAGCGTGACGCCGGCGGCCGGGCTGGTATTGGCCGGGAACGGGTCGGGAAAGCCGGGATCAGCATGGTCGCCGCCGTTGCCGGCGACAAAGGTGGCTGGATGCGCGGAGGAGAAATTGATCGCCTGGAAACCATGCACATGTCCGTGAATGGCGATTTGCACCTCAGGTGGAAAATACCTGCCTGGATACAGCGAATTCATTACGGATTGGAGTGCCGCCCCAAATCCGCTGGGCGCAGATCCCTTGTATAGGACAAAGCCCAGGACCGGATGGTGACTGGTGAAGATGCTCGTCACCCCTGGCTTGGCGGCGAACCGGCCGACCGATTCGAACTGCGCGCGATACTTGATATATTGCGGATCGGTAGGAGGCAAGGCAGTTTGGCCGGATTTGGCGGAGTCGAATACGATCAATTGCGTATCGATGCCGAGATTTACGGCGTACGGTTCCGTGTAATTCGCTTCGTCGTCATTGGCTTTATCGTCGCAACTACGCTGCCTTTCATACGGATTGGGGTCGAGATAGCGGAACCATCCTTGACCGGCTCTTGCGCATTCCTCGTGGTTGCCGCGTACTGCGATCCAGGGGGCGGCGGCCAGCAACGGTGCGCCCGGCTGCAGCAAGTCTGCATCCCAGGTATCCGATCCGTAACCCCAGGGGCTGTCCTTGCAGCCGTCAATTCCGGCAGCGCATGGGGTTTCGCGATAGTGATAATCGCCGACATGCAACACCAGATCCGGCTTCAGGCGTGCAGCGGCTGCCGCGATCGTTGGAAACGGCCATGCGACGGGGTCTGAGCATCCTTGATATAGATTGTCCGTTTTTTTCATCCGGCAACCGGTGTCGCCCAATATCACGATGCGTTGCGGATTGGTCTTGGGCAGCGGTAATACGCGGGAGCCGATAGCCGCATGCGTTGCGTCTGGCGGCAACAAGGCTTCGCAGGTGTTGGTCGAGAAGGTAGACGGCTTGGAGTCGGCTGCGTTACTGGAAGTCGGCCGCAACGGGATAGTCCCAGCCGCAGCACGCAGGGTCATGGGGGTGAGCTTGCCGTTGATGTCGATGAGCGGACAGTTTGCCGACTGAGTGTTTGCTCGGGCGATCGCCTGATTGCCGGAACCGATGATGACCCAGGCGGCATCGGCATGCGCATCGGCAGTCATCGCCTCCGGGTTCATGCTGGTGCAAGCGGCCAGGCTTCCCAGCAAGGTCATTGCCGCCAGCCACCCGCACTGCCTGATGGAGCATGCGACCGTTCTCAATTTACCGTGCGGCATATGATTCATGTTTGGATGTAAAAGAGACCGTCAGAATTGTTTTACAGGCAAGGGAAGCATCCGAAGCATGAGTGAGTGGAAAATCAATCGCCGCTGCGTTTTGCGATGCGCGTCTTATAGCGATAGCTCGATAAATACTTCATTAAGCAATATTCAATAGGCTCGCGACGATCCGACAAGGTGACTCTTTCGCAAATCAGCAAAGGATCACCTTTTTGGATGCCCAATAAACGCGCATCTTCCTGCTCGGCGGCGCCGGCACTGAGGTTTTCGACCGCCTCGGCTGGGGTAAAGCCGAATTTTTCAGTCAGCAGCTTGTATAAGGAACCGGCTCGCTCGATTTGGGAGAGCGTCAATTTTGCTCCCGGCGGCAAGACGAAATAGGCGTCGTGCAAACCAACCGGAACATTGTCCATCAGGCGGATCCGATATACGCGGATCAACGGATCGCCCGGCCTCACGTTCAACAGACCTGCAATCGCCATCGATGCAGCAACCGGCTCGACGTTCAGAACGCGCTGGCCTGGGACGCTACCCCGGCTATTTGCATCTTGCGAAAAGCTGTCGATAAAACGCGTGGTTCCGCGCACGATGGCCGGCGCCACAAACGTACCACGGCCGTGTCCGCTGTAAATTATGCCGCGCTCCTCCATATAGCGTACCGCTTTGCGGACGGTATCGCGACTGACGTCATAGCGCTCCGCCAGTTCGCGCTCGGAAGGCAATGCCTGGTTGTCGGCGAGCAGGCCCTGGCTGATCGTAGTGCCAATAATATTGGCAAGCCATTTGTAGCGCGGCAGGGTTAGCGCCGTTGTATCGTCAATTTTCATCATATCGTCCCATGGTATGATGGTACGTACCAATTGTCAATAATCGAAATTTCCTTTAAGCTGCCGGACATCTGCTCCTCCCCACATTCAGATTGCAATATTCATGCTGATCAAAAATATATCATCAAGCGCGTGCTTGTCCTTGGTGTTGCTTTGCGCAGCCTGTGCCAGCATCGATGGCGATAACCCTCAGCAGGCGTCTGCCAGCCGCAGTGTCGCCAGTTTGCGCTTCATTGGCGAGCAGCGCATCCCCTTGGACTATCCGTTTAAGGGAAGTATTGTTGGCGGTTTGTCCGGAATTGACTATGATCCGCGAACCAATAGCTGGGTAATGGAAAGCGATGACCGTTCGGAAGTCAATCCGGCGCGCTTTTATAGCGCCCGCCTGGACTATGATAGCGAGGGCTTTCACGCTGTCAACCTGACCGGCGTTACTTATTTCAGGCAGGCCGACGGCAGCCTCTATCCCGGCGTGGCTGATTTTTCCCGGCGCGGGGGAGGACATGGCGGCGAGGTGCCGGACATCGAGTCGATCCGTTTTGATCCGCAAGACAGCAGCATCTGGTATTCCAGCGAAGGCTATCGCAAGCTGGGGATGGGGCCTTTTGTCAAGCAGGCCAGCCGCGACGGCGCTTATCTGGCGTCGCTGCCGCTGGCACCGATGTTTCGGATCGCGACGGATCAAGAGCTCGGGCCGCGCGATAACCTCTCTTTTGAAGGATTGAGTTTTTCGCCGGACGGCAGCTACCTGTGGGTTGGAATGGAAGCTCCCTTATACCAGGATGGCCCGCTAGCCAGCGTGCAGTCTGGTGCGGTGGCGCGAATCACCAAATACACGCGCGGCGGCAAGCTGCTTGGACAATATGCTTATCCGGTCGATGCCATCCCTTTTGCGCCGGCCGGCAAATATGCCGACAACGGCGTATCCGAAATTCTGGCAATCAACGACCATCAATTGCTGATGCTTGAGCGCGCAGGAATTCAAAATAGCGAAGGCGTATTCAAATTCTATATTCGCATCTATGAAATGGATGTCAGCGAGGCAAGCGATATCAGCCGGATTGCATCATTGCAAGGCGCGGCCTATCAGCCTGCAAAAAAGCATTTGATTCTGAATTTGAATGAAAGCAATCTCCCGCATGTAGATAATCTGGAAGGTATTGCATGGGGGCCGCTGCTGGCCAACGGTCACAATAGCCTGGTGCTGGTTTCAGATAATAACTTCAACGCGACGCAGGTAACGCAGTTGCTTGCGTTTGAAGTGATACCGAAGCAGGCGCGTTGACAATTTCTTGCCGCGCTTGTCCGGCGCGGGTGCTGTAGTTTTACCCTCCGCATCATATCTTTTCCAAGTTCGACAATCAGTTGTTTGCCGCTTTTCCCCGGACTGCATGACTGCCTTCCGGTCGTCGTCTCGACGGTCAGCTGGCGGTATCGATCCCCTTCCCCTCTCTTTTTTATAGCTACGCACGGCAATGGCGCGGTCATGATCGCACGTGCCAAATATTTTCACTAAATAAAAAATTTCTTCATAATGGTTCGTACCAGTCATCGTAATGTCATATTTGTCTTGTATGCTTTGTTGGTGCTTATGACGGTTATATATATTGCTCTAATGGGTTATATGATATTTATGCAAAAAAGTGGTTCGTACCATATTGGCATAGATATTGCTGATAATCGCAACGTATCCATGTGTCCATGCATCGAAAAGTCGACCTGTGCTCGCATCGATGATCAACATTGAAAGTTCGGAGATGAAAACAACTTTAGACCGGGTATTGCTCTGGCTGATGGCGTCGCTTGCGATGGCGATATTGGCATTGCCTGCGAACGCCGATACCGGCAGACGCAAGCTGATTATCAGCCAGGACGCGTATGGGCCGGGCGGCACTAATATGCAATCGATACTGATGCTATTGCAGGCGCCGGACGTCGACGTGCTAGGCATCGTGGTTGGCAGCGGCGATGGCTGGCGCGACGAAAACATCCAGCACACATTGCGGTTATTGGAGATCGCGGGTCGCACCGAGGTTCCGGTGTATGCCGGGACGGTGTTTCCGTTGCTGAACAGTGCCGAAAAAACGCAGCGCTGGGAGCGCATGTACGGTGAATTGTCATATAAGGGAGCATGGTCGGACCCGATGGACAAAAAACGTCATGCCGATCCCTATGCGGTTCCCGCACTGCCTGAAGGAATGGCTGCGATAAGGCCGGCGGCGGAATCCGGCGCCGATTTCATGATCCGCAAGGTGCATGAATTCCCGGGACAGGTGACGATTTGGGCGGCCGGCCCGCTAACCGATCTGGCCGTGGCGGCTCGTCTTGATTCCGCATTTTCTTCGCTCGCCAAGGAACTGGTTTTCATGGGGGGGAGTTTCCGCCCGGTCCCTGCGACTAATGCATTCGCTGACGAATATCGGCATAACACCCGGCTTGAATTCAATATGCGCTGGGATCCGGAAGCCGCTTCGATAGTGCTGCATGAACCGTGGAAACAGGTGTTGCAGATTCCTGTTGATCCGACCACTGCAACATTTTTCCGGCCCGAGCTATTGGCCCGGATTGCGAACGGAAAGACTCCCTTCGCAAGCTATGTCGGACGGTATGGACAGCCGCTTCCAATGTGGGATGAATTGGCGGCGATGGTGTGGATCGACCCCAGCATCGTGAAAGCAAGCTCGACCATGCTGGTCGACGTGGATACCAGTTTTACTGCCGGTTATGGCAACACCCTGAGCTGGGCGCTGGGAAAAGGCCCGCAACTCGGCGAACGGCCGGTGCTGGTGATTCAAGAAATCGATGTGCCGCGTTTCGAACAATTGACGGTCGATCTTCTTACGCATCCCCAAACCGTGAATAGC
>NZ_JAGQEG010000179.1 GCF_018305005.1 Collimonas silvisoli | reverse complement strand
CCGTGAAACGACTTTGCGCCGATGATAGTGCTGCAACCAGTGTGAAAGTAGGTCATCGTCAGGCTCTTATTAAAAAACCCTCTGAACTAATCATTCAGAGGGTTTTTGCTTTGCGCGTTCGCTTTACAGCGTCCACGTCATGCCTTCATTCTTCGTAGCACCTCAACCATTCAGCAAAAAAAAGCCAGTCAGCTCTCGCGACCGGCTTTCCTGTTTACCTATCCTGCTTCTTTATCTGGATTAACGTCCCAATTTAGAACGGATAAGCTACCCGCAACACAGCGAAATTCGCACCGCTATTCGGCTTCTTGATGCCGCCATTGGAGAAATGCTGCAACTTGAGGCCAACATCGATGCCGTTGCTGAACACATAGCCAGCGCCGAGATGATCGCCAAACTCAAAAGCGGTGGAAAAACGACGGCTATTGTTGTCATACAGATGTGACATCAGATGCACGCCAATCCCGGCTTCCCCGTACAGGCCCTTTTTATCGTTGGACTGGAAACGGAACACCGGCGTGAAGCCGATATCAGTCAGGTTTTTCTTTTGGCCGGGAATATTCTGGTATTGGTTTTGACGGAATTCAGCCAGGCTCAAATCCCAATAGCCGCCGATTTGCGTGCTGCTTCCTTGCCACAATGCCGTGTTCCAATCCCATTGTGCGGCAACTCTGGCCAATTGACTCTTGTTGCCGGTACCCAGTTCGAAGGAGGCGGAGTCTACGGCGAAGCTAGTTGAGTGAACGCCAGCCAGCAGGCTGACTGCGGCTAGCAATTTGAGTCCGGTTTGTTTTTTTTGCATGAAAGACTTTCGAGCGTAAAAAATAAAAAAAAGCGAAACAAGTCGTCGCCGTATTCATATAGAAGGCCGAGCTGGCCGCTTATCCAACTTGCTGCGGCGCGCAGCTACAGGCCTAAAGAATAGTCGAAAACCGGGATTGTTGCCGGACTACGGCAATCCCTGTCGTAAAACTGTGAATGTCCGCACCAAATCAAGCAATGTAAGCGGGTTCAATCCGGCCAGGCACATCAACCCGGAGCGACAAGACACAGCCGGACAAGGGATATTCTTCGAGTTCCGCGGCATTACGTTTTTCACGCACACTGGTGATATATAGCGTGCGCAAATCGGCGCCACCAAACGCTATCATGGTCGGGCAGCGTACCGGCAAGATCACCTCTTGCAACACCTCACCCGCAGGCGACAAGCGCAACAGTCTGCCGCCTTCATACATTGCGCACCAATAGGCATCTTCGCTATCCACCGCTGCACCGTCAGGGCGGCCGCCATAACCGGGGGCGCTTTTATCCATGGCGAATTGTTTCAGCACGCGACCTTCGCCGATTTTCCCGCTCGCCAAATCAAACTCGTAACTGCAGATCCTGTGCGCAGTGGTGTCGCTGTGATAAAGCGTACGGCTATCGCCACTAAAGCCGAGGCCGTTGGAGACAGTTACAGGATTACCGGCAGGCCGCACAATATTTTTTTCAATGGCGTATAGCTGCGCACCGGCATGATCACGCGGTTCGTAAATCGTGCCGGCCCAGAACCGGCCGGCAGCGTCGCAACGGCCATCGTTAAAGCGTGTGGTGGCGGTATCGTAAGGCGCATCGGCAATTTGCGTAAGTTCACCGCTGTCGGTGTTCAAGTGCGCCAGGCCGGTGCGCATGGCAACGATCAGGCCACCTCCGGCATGCCGGCCGATACAGCCGGGTTCTGCATGCAGCTGCCACATGGCGTGCTTACCGTCGGCGGGCCGCAGCCGATGCACTTGCATGGCTGAGATGTCGACCCAATACAGCGCAGCTTCAGCGGCATGCCACAGCGGGCATTCGCCCAATTGCATGGGTTGATGGTAGGCGATTTGAATTTGGTTCATGAATAAAATGAATGAGGAAATACGGGCGGATCGGAAAGCGATTCGGAGATGACCGCCCTGGCGCTGATGCCAGGGCAGTACGGGAACTACTTTTTCTTCAGATAAGTCTCCGCAAGATTGACCCAATAACTGGCGCCAATCGGCAGCAAGTCATCGTTAAAGTCGTAGCTGGCATTATGCAGATTGCAGGGGCCGAGACCATGGCCGCCATCGCGATGGGCGCCTTCGCCGTTGCCGATGAAGACATAACAGCCCGGCTTGTTCTGCAGCATGAACGCGAAATCTTCCGCGCCCATGGTTGGCTCCACCCGCGGATTCACATTGCTGTCGCCGACCATTGCCTGCAACACCTCAACCACGAACGCAGTCTCCTTCGCATGATTCACCAGCGGCGGATAATTGCGGTGGAAACGGAATTCGACTTCGGCGCCGAAGGCCGCCGCAGTATGTTGCGCGATCTCCCGCATGCGCGCCTCGATCACATCCAGCACCGCAACCGAGAACGTACGCACCGTGCCAATCAGCGTCGCTTCATCGGGAATTACATTGGTGGCGCTGCCACTATGAATCTGCGTGACAGACAAGACCGCCGGATCGTTCGGATTGATATTACGCGAGACGATAGTCTGCCAGCTTTGCGCAATCTGCACCGCGACCATGACTGGATCTATGCTCTTATGAGGCTGCGCAGCGTGTGAACCCTTACCTTTGACGATCACCTCAAACTCGTTACTGGAAGCCATCATTGGACCAGGCGTCACGCCAAAACTGCCAGCCGGCATGCCCGGCCAGTTATGCATCCCGAACACCGCTTCCATCGGATACTTTTCGAACAAACCGTCGTCGATCATGCGCTGCGCACCGCCGCCGCCTTCTTCAGCCGGCTGGAAAATCAGATAGACGGTGCCGTCGAAATTACGGTGTTGCGCCAGGTAATGTGCCGCACCAAGCAGCATCGCCGTGTGGCCGTCATGCCCGCAAGCGTGCATCTTGCCCTGATGTTGGGAGGCATGCGCAAAGGTATTCAATTCTTGCATGGGCAAGGCATCCATATCCGCGCGCAGACCGATTGCGCGGTCGCTGCTGCCATTTTTTACGATACCGACCACACCGGTGACACCCATGCCGCGCACGATGGGAATCTGCCATTCCGTGAGCTTGCGAGCCACCACATCGGAGGTCCGCTGTTCTTCGTAATTGAGTTCGGGATGTGCATGCAGATCACGTCGGATTGCTTGTAGTTCGGCCTGGAAGGCGATGATGGGGTCAATCAAATTCATATTGTGCTCCTAGGGCCTGTTAGGAATCAATTTGGGAGTGCGAACGGGTCATAGGCGTTGCAGGCCTAGGCGCAACGACGCGACGTAGCGGTGCTACGGCAAGGAGTTGCAACAACGGCATGCGACGCCTATGACCCGTTCCCTCCGGGTTCAAACCAAAACGTGCGCGGGACTGCGTTGCATGGCTTGCAAGGGGGGCCACCCCTTGCTACGCCACGCGCCTTGCCAGCACACGTGTTGGTTGGAACGCATCTCTCAAATTGATTCCTAACAGGCCCTTATATGGCACGCCTCTTGCCTGCAAAATGATGAACGGCGTAACGTCCAGAATGTGTATATTACGCCTACACGGTCCGTCGGTGTTCACTCACAGGAGAGCATTATGCGTCTGATGTCATGGCCAGCAATGGGATTGCGTGTATTTCTGATTATCTCTTGTCTTCTGTTGCTGGCGCCAGTTGCGCCGCCAGCCGCCGCACAGGAATTCAAACTGGCGATGAGTTCTCCGCCAACTTCGATGGATCCTCACTTCTATAATTTATTTCCCAATATCAACGTTTCCGATCACATCTTCGAACAACTGGTGGCGATGGACGCCGACAGCCACATCATTCCTGCATTGGCCGAATCCTGGACACTGGTGAATAACCTGACCTGGGAATTCAAGCTGCGCAAGGGCGCCAAGTTTCATGATGGCAGCCCGCTGACGGCGGAAGATGTGGCCTGGTCGTTGGATCGCCCGGCCACGATCGTCGGCAGTCCGGGAAAATTCGACACCTACACCAAAGCCATCATCAATAAAAAAATAATCGATCCCTATACCATCCAGCTCACCACTAAAGAACCCTATCCGCTATTGCTGGCCGACCTGACCTCGATCTACATCGTCTCCAAAAAAGCCACGCAAGGCCTCAGCAGCGACGATTTTGCCAGCGGCAAAGGCATGATAGGTACCGGACCATTCAAGTTCGTCAAATTCCAGCGCGACGACCGGATCGAATTGGAGCGCAATAACGATTACTGGGGCAAGAAGCCGGCCTGGAGCAAGGTCACCCTGCGTTTCATTCCAAACGATGCGACCCGCCTGGCGGCCTTGCTGGCGGGCGATGTGCAGGCAATCGAAAATGTGCCGACGCCGGATCTGGCGAAAGTCAGGGCGGATAAGAACCTGAGCTTTTATTCCAAGGTATCGCACCGCGTGATTTACCTGTACGCCGATACGCGTCGCGAGAAATCGCCATTCGTCACCGACAAGGACGGCAAGCCGCTGGATAAAAATCCGTTGCAGGATGTGCGCGTGCGCCGCGCATTGTCGGTTGCCATCAACCGCGATGCAATTCGCGACCGGGTCATGGAAGGATTGTCGGAGCCGACCGTCAATCTGGTGCCGGCGGCCTTGTTT
>NZ_JAGQEG010000178.1 GCF_018305005.1 Collimonas silvisoli | reverse complement strand
CCACCACACGTTTTGGTTGGAACGCATCTCCCAAATCAATTATTAACAGGCCCTAGATTGCTGGCAGAACATAAAATCGATTTGATGGGTGTTGGAGAATGATGAGATGAAGCTCGGGGGAGTTAGGTTTTCAGTTGTGTCTGATGCAGCATGGGCGCCGGGACTGGATACGGCGGCCGCATGGCGGGCGTGGGCTGATAATCCCTATGTCATTAGAGGCGACGGCGAGGCGGCTGTTGCGCGTATGCCTGCCATGTTGCGCCGGCGTGCCGGTTCTATGGGCAAAATGGCATTGGAAGCGGCTTATCGTTGTCTCGACGGCAGGATTGACGTGCCGACCGTATTTTGTTCTCGCCATGGCGAGTGCGTCCGTTCGACGGAGCTGCTGACGGATCTCGCTCAAGGGCAACCTTTATCCCCCACGTCTTTCAGTTTGTCGGTTCACAATGCTGCTGCCGGGCTGTTTTCGATCGCCCGTCAGGATCATGCTAGTCATACCGCCGTGGCGGCCGGGCATAGCGGCGTTGAGCATGCAGTGATTGAAGCCTGTGGTTTGCTTGCGGACGGTGCGGCTGAAGTGCTGCTGGTGGTCTATGACGGCATGTTGCCAGAGGTGTTTCACGAGTTTCAGGATTGCCAGGAGCAGCCTTTTGCCTGGGCCTGGCTAATGCAGGAGGCAAGCGCGGAATCCGGCGCCGTCATCTCGCTGTCCTGGGATAGCCAGGCTGGAGACGAGCCGAGCGCCATGCAACAGGAATTAAGCAGTTGTCGGCAACCCGACGGCTTGGAAGTGCTGGCTTTTTATCTACGCCAGGATCCCGAGCTGATCCGAACGATCGATGCGCGCCGGTGGTGCTGGGGACGTCTTGTTTAAGCGCGTAAATCGTTATTGGCGGGTGCTGGCAACCGGTTTCAGCTTTGTGTTGTTTGCGCTTGGCGGCCTGGTCTTGCGGGTCTCGGTTTTCCCGGTCTTGAATCTGTTTATCCGGGAACAGCAACTGCGCGTGCTGATGGCGCGGCGCGTGATTCGCGTGGCATTTCGCGGCTTTGTCGGATCCATGCGATGGCTGGGTGTGCTGAATTATGAGACTAACGGGCTGGAGCGATTGGAGCGGGAAGGTTTGTTGATTTTGGCAAATCATCCGACCTTGATCGATACGGTGTTTCTGATGGCTTTCGTCAAGCGTGCCGATTGCATCGTCAAAGGACAGCTTTGGGATAACCCGTTCACGCGCGGACCGCTCCGCGCTGCCGGTTACATCAGTAACGACCATGGCGGTGGGTTGATCGAGGATTGCATCACGTCCTTGCAACGCGGCAGCAATCTGATTATTTTCCCGGAGGGCACTCGTACCGCGAACGATGGTCAGATTAATTTAAAGCGCGGCGCCGCCAATGTAGCCGTGCGCAGCTTGTCGAATGTGACGCCGGTAGTGATCAGTTGCTTTCCGCCAACCTTGGGCAAGGGCGCCAAATGGTGGCAAGTGCCGCCGGTGGCAGCGCATTTCAGGATTGAAGTAAAAGAGGATATAAACGTCCGCGAGTTTCTGACAACAGCCGGTAGCGAAGTATTGGCAGCCAGGCATTTAACCGCCTATCTGCAAGATTATTTTAGAAAAGAAAGCCAGGGTTATGCAGCAGCTTGAAGAAGAAGTGAAGCAGGTCATCATCGATGTCCTGCAGTTGGAAGATATGACTACGGCCGATATCGTCACCGACGCGCCGTTGTTTGTCGACGGTCTCGGACTCGACTCGATCGACGCGCTGGAATTGGGAGTGGCGATTCAAAAGCGCTACGGCATTTCATTGTCGGCAGATTCGGCTGAGACACGTAATCATTTTGCTTCGGTGCGCACACTTGCTGTGATGATTGCCAGCAACAGAAAGAAATGACGGTGTGAAATGATATTGACCAACTCAATGAGCAAGGAAGAAATTTACCTGTGGCTGGTGAATGTGTTGCATGAAATGTTTGAGATCGACAAAGACCAGGTAACGCCGCAAGCCAATCTGTATACCGATCTGGATATCGATAGCATCGACGCGGTCGATCTGGTGGTCAAGCTCAAGCAATTGACTGGGAAGCGTTTGCAGCCCGATGTTTTCAAGGCGGTGCGCAGCGTGCAAGATGTGGTCGATGCGCTGGCTGCTTTGCTGGCAGAGGATGAAAAGTAAGGCGCTCAGGATAACCGTACAGGATGCAAAATCTCAGGCGTCTTTTGCCCACCGTAGTGACCTTGCTGGCCACTTTGCTCTATCCGCTCGCGATCTGGCTTGGGCATGGGCGCGTCGAGCCACGCCTGCTGGCCTTGTTGCTGGTGCTGGCCGCGGCCACGCGTCTGCCGACTCTCAAGCTGAGTCGCGCCAGCCGCTGGTGGCTGGCAGGGGCTTTATTGCTGGCAGCCGTGGCGATTTGGAACAACGCCTTACTGCCGTTGAAGCTGTACCCAGTGCTGGTCAATCTCGGCATGCTGGCGGCGTTTGGCTACAGCCTGTATGCACCGCCATCGATGATTGAACGCATGGCCCGCCTGAGCGATCCAGTTCTACCCGACTACGCGATTGCCTACACACGCCGGGTTACTCAGGTATGGTGCGGTTTCTTTGTTATAAATGGCGTGCTGGCCCTGCTGACAGCCGTCTGGGCTTCCGCTGCCATCTGGTCGCTCTACAACGGCGTGCTGGCTTATGTGCTGATGGGCTGCTTGTTTGCCGGTGAATATCTGGTGAGGATCGTCGTCAGGCGCCGTCATCGTCAACTCGCAGTGCAGCCTGACGCGCAGCCGGACGAACAGCATGTCTAATCCTCCTGATCTGTTGACGCTATTGAGTAAGCTGCCCGGCCACGAGCAGGAGCGCTCATTCGCATGGCGTGACGGCAAGCCACTCAGCCATGCCTATCTGGTCACCCAGGTTGCCGCTTGGCGACGCTTGCTGGCGCGCCAGTCGGGGTCGCGTTTCGCCTTGTATTCAAGCGACAGCGCCACCTTTGCCTGTATCTTGCTGGGCGCATGGCAGGCTGACAAGACGATCTATTTGCCGGGTGATGTGTTACCTGCCACCTGCGCCAATCTTAGTGCGCTGGTAGACGGTTATCTGGGTGAGTTTCCGGCGCAATATGCGCCGTTGACTATCGATAGCGACGACGAGACTCAGGCGAGGCCGGAATTCAAAACGCTGCTGCCGGATTTTCCCGGATTGGTTATTTATACATCAGGCAGTACAGGTGAACCGCAAGCAGTACCGAAATTCCTATCTCAACTGGCCAGCGAAGTAGCGTCTTTGGAACAGTTGTTTGGCGACAGGATCGGCAACGCCGATATCGTTGCGACGGTTTCGCACCAGCATATTTACGGATTACTATTTAAAGTGCTGTGGCCCTTAACTAAAGGCCGTGCAATACACGCGCAGCAAATCAGTTATCTGGAACAGTTCCAGCCGCAGCGAGGCGACAAACCGGTCGTCCTGATCTCCAGTCCCGCTCATCTGAGACGGCTGCCCACCGTGTTTACGCAAAACCAGGCCGCTTCGATTCGCGTCGTATTTTCGTCCGGCGGTCCGTTGCAAGCTGAGGCCGCCGTGGCTGCCGGACGTCTGCTGGGATCGATTCCGATTGAGGTGTACGGCAGTTCTGAAACCGGCGGTGTGGCCTGGCGTCAGCGGATCGCCGGCGCAGACGACAGCTGGCAGGTGATGCCAGCGATTGCTTGGCGTATTGCCTCTAACGATGAGGTACTTGAAATTCGTTCGCCGCATCTGCCGGACGCCGGCTGGCATGCGCTGGCTGATCAGATACAGGTTGTCGACCAGCAGCGTTTTTGCTTGAAGGGGCGCGTCGATCGTATTGTCAAGGTCGAGGAAAAACGTATCTCGCTGGATGGGTTGGAGCGGCGACTGAAAACAATGGTGCAGGTAGCGGATGCGCGCGTGTTGTTGCTGGAACAGCCCGAGTCGCAGTTGAAATTACAGCGCAAACCACAGCAACGGCAGCGGCTTGCCGCTTTTGTAGTGCTATCCGCTGCCGGCTTGCAGATTCTGGCAGAGCAAGGCAAGCTGGCTTTGAATGGCATCCTGCGCGACGGCATGGCGCATGCGGTGGAGGCGGTTGCGTTGCCGCGCAGCTGGCGCTATCTGGAGACGATGCCGGTGAACGCGCAAGGCAAGACTACGCGCGCTGCGTTGCTGGCGCTGTTGGAGTCGCCGGCGTCAGTCAGTTCAGAGTTGGCCGATCTTCCGCGCGAACCCGTCGTGCGTTTGCTGGAGCAAGAAACCCATCGCGTATTGCTGGAATTGACCGTGCCGGCCGATCTCCTGTATTTCAATGGCCACTTTGACGGCGCACCGATTTTACCTGGCGTGGTGCAACTCGATTGGGCGATCAACTATGGACGCCAATACTTTACGATGGCGCCGCAATTCCTGGGCGTGCTTGGCTTGAAATTTCAACGCGTGATTATCCCGGACATGGTGGTGCAGTTGGAGTTGTTGCACGAGTTGAAACATAACTCCAAGCAATGCCCGCCAAAGAGCAGCCTGGCGTTTCGCATGTTCTCAACGGCAGGGCAGCACGCCAGCGGCCGCATCACGT
>NZ_JAGQEG010000177.1 GCF_018305005.1 Collimonas silvisoli | reverse complement strand
TCTCCCTAAGTTTTGGATTTAGCCCGCAGCCGCAAGGTTGGCGGGCTTTTTTTTACGCCTGTACAGCCCAAGAAATCGGATGTCAATGGATGCGAAAACCGCTCAGCAAACAAAAAACCCGCATCAGCACAAGGCTAGAGGCGGGTTATTGTACGTTACTGGACTTCTTCAAACGTGTTCTTGGTGGTGATAGGTGGACTTGAACCACCGACCCCAGCATTATGAGTGCTGTGCTCTAACCAACTGAGCTATATCACCAATGAAGCCGTAAATTATGAAGCATTTCGCTAAATCCTGTCAAGAAAAACAGGTTTGCGATGCTTTTCAAGGGCAATTTTGTGGCGTTATCGCTGTTTCAGGGCGGTTGTTACCGTCGCTAGCACGGTATCGGCAACATGTTCGCCGATACAGTCAATCACGATCCGCTCCGGCATCGAGCGTAGCCAGGTCAACTGGCGTTTGTACTCCCAGGTTTGGCGATAGCCGACGCAACGCATCGACGGCAGGCCGAGGTGCAGGTCGCCGCGGGCGCGCAGTTCCTCTACTTCTCGTATCAAGCCGCCGCTTTGTAAATCTAGCATCAGATCGAAGCGCCGGGCGATCCGCTCATGCAATATGCTGCGATCCGACGGCTCCAAGGCTATCGGCAGGATATCGAACGGCAGTTCCGGCGCCGGCCGGTCGGTCAGCAGCGAGGACATGGTCTGGCCGCTCAGTTCGATGATTTCGAGAGCGCGCTGGATGCGCTGGCTGTCGTTGGGTTTCAGGCGGGCGGCGGTGACCGGGTCGAGCTGCGCCAGTTTGGCGTGCATGCCGGGTACGCCGATCAGGGCGGCTTCGGCATCCAGCCTGGCGCGCAGCTGCGGATCGGCTTGCGGCAAGGCGTCGAGGCCATCGCGCAGGGCCTTGAAATACAGCATGGTGCCGCCGACCATCAGCACTAGTTTGCCGCGTGCATGGATATCAGCCGATAGGCGCAGTGCGTCGTCGCGGAATTGCATGGCTGAATAGGATTGCGTCGGCTCCATGATGTCGATAAGGTGGTGCGGCGCTGCGGCCAGTTCGCTGCGGCTGGGCTTGGCGGTGCCGATGTCCATGCCGCGATACACCAGGGCCGAATCGACCGAGATGATTTCAGAAGGAATATGGCGTGCGATTTCCAGCGCGGCGGCGGTTTTGCCGGAAGCGGTTGGCCCCATGATGGCGATCACCAGCGGCTTGGCTGTGGATGGTGCAGATTGTGATGACATGCTGCTGGTATTGTCCTATTGGCCACGCAAGAATAATTTATCCAGATCCGACAGCGCCAGCTGACTCCAGGTGGGGCGGCCGTGATTGCACTGGTCGGCGCGTTCGGTGGCTTCCATTTGCCGCAGCAAGGCGTTCATTTCCGGCGCCGACAGACTGCGGTTGGCGCGCACGGCGGTATGGCAGGCCAGGGTGCCGAGCAGTTCATTACGACGCTCGACCAAGACCCGCGAGCCGCCGAATTCGCGCACGTCGCGCAACACATCGCGCGCCAGCGTCTGCGCGTCGGCGTTTTTCAGCAGTGCCGGGACCGAGCGCACGGCCAGCGTGGTGGGCGAGATCGCGGCGATATCGAAACCCAGCGCTTGCAGGGTTTCTTGATTTTCTTCAGCGGTGCCGACTTCCACCGCATCGGCAAAGAAAGTGACCGGGATCAGCAGCGGCTGCACTTGCATCGCGTCCTCATCCAGCGCGCCTTTCAGTTGTTCGTACAGAATCCGCTCGTGGGCCGCGTGCATGTCGACCAGCACCAGGCCCTTGGTATTTTGCGCGAGTATATAAATGCCGTGCAACTGAGCCAGCGCGAAGCCGAGCGGGAAGTCGTCGCTCGGCAGCGATTGGCTGGCAGCTTGCGGTGCTGCCGGGTAGCTGGCAGCGCCACCGTTGGCGGGGCGCTCATTGCCGGCAAACAGCGCGCCGTAATTGGCCGTGGTTTGCGCCACGCCATTGGTGGCGGGTGCAAACTGCGGCCCGAATGAAGTTTGCTGCTGCGGCACTTGCAGGTTGGGTTGCAGGATCGCTTGCAGATGCTCTTGCGAGCCCCGTATCCACGGCATCGCGCCGCTGGGTGATGGCAATGGCGCAGGCGTCGCACCGAACGAGGTGGCGGAGGTCTGCGCCAGGGCGCGGCTGACGGCATGAAATACAAACTGGTGAACCGCGCGGCTGTCGCGGAAGCGTACTTCGATTTTCGATGGGTGCACATTGACGTCGACCAGCGCTGGGTCCAGGTCCAGTCCTAATACATACGACGGGTAGCGGTCGCCATGCAGCACGTCCTGATAAGCGGCGCGTACCGCATGCACCAGCAATTTGTCGCGCACGAAGCGGCCGTTGACGTAGAAATACTGGGCGTCGGCACGCGCCTTGGAGGCGGTCGGCAAGCCGACAAAACCGTGCAAGCGCAGCGGTCCGGCGGCTTCATCCAGCGCCAGGCGGGCATTGGCAAATTCGTTGCCGAGAATGCTGGCGCTGCGTTTGGCGATCTCGGTGATATTCCAGTGGTCGACGGTCTTGCCGTTATGCGTCAGCGAAAAAGACACATCCGGCCGTGCCAGCGCAATACGCCGCACTACTTCGGCGCAATGGCCGAACTCGGTCTGGTCCGATTTGAGAAACTTGCGTCTGGCCGGCGTATTGAAATACAGATCCTGGACGTCGACGGTGGTGCCTTGGGCGCCGGACGATGGCGTCACGGCCAGCGTGCTGCCGTCGATTTCCGAGGCGTGGCCGGCGTCGGCGGTGCGTGAGGTCAGCGTCAGTTGCGACACCGAAGCGATAGACGCCAGCGCTTCGCCACGGAACCCCAGCGTGGCGACATTTTCCAGATCATGCAGCGAACTGATTTTTGAAGTCGCGTGACGCGCCAGCGCCAACGGCAGTTGTTCCGGTGCGATGCCGCGGCCGTTATCGGTGATGGCGATGCGTTTGACGCCGCCTTGTTCCAGCCGCACGGTGATTTGGGTAGCGCCGGCATCCAGCGCATTTTCCAGTAGTTCCTTGACTACGGCGGACGGCCGTTCGACCACTTCGCCTGCCGCAATTTGCGAAATCAGGTTGTCTGGCAGTTGCTGGATAGCGCGGGGGGGGGAGAGCGGTGCATTCATGCGGCGATTATACCGAAGCACAAGGCCGCTGCAGGAGTTAGCGCCAGCCAGGGGCGCCGTCGCCGGCACAAACAATTGCCGGATCTGGCTTTTTGCCATCTTGGGTAGTGTATTATTCCGGCGCTACCTGAGGAAAAATTATGGACTTTATGCAATTCGTCGACATCATCCTGCATGTCGATAAATCTCTTGGCTTCCTGATTAAGGAATATGGCAGCCTGATCTACATGGTGCTGTTCCTGATCGTTTTTTGCGAAACCGGCCTGGTGGTGCTGCCGTTTTTGCCCGGTGATACGCTGCTGTTTATCGGCGGCGCGTTTTGCGCAAGCGGCGAGATGAACATCTGGGCGCTGATGGGTTTGCTGATTATTGCAGCCACCACCGGCAATACGCTGAACTATTGGATAGGCAGCCTGATCGGGCATAAGGTCTATACCCACGATTATCGATGGCTGGACAAGAATGCCTTGCAAAAGACTCATGCTTTTTATGAGCATCACGGCGGCAAGACCATCATCCTGTCGCGTTTCGTGCCTATCGTGCGGACTTTCGCGCCGTTTGTGGCCGGCGTGTCCGAAATGACTTTCTCCAAATTCCAGTTCTTCAATATCACCGGCGCCTTGCTATGGGTGGTCGGCCTGGTTTCGGCCGGTTATTTCTTCGGCAATATTCCTGTCATCCGCGATCACCTGAACACGATTGTGTTGATCGGGGTTGGCGCAGCGGTGGTGCCGGTGGCGCTGGGCGGGATGTGGAAGTTCTATAGGAAAATGCGCGGCGCATAAGTACCGCCGACGCTAAATAACACAGGGCGCGCTGCAAGGTTTTGCAGTGCGCCCTTATCGTTTCAAGAGTATGTCGTCTTAAGCCGCGGCTCAGGTCAAGCGATTCCTTGCCAGCGGCGGATTGTGGGCAAAATACTTCTTGATCCCTTTCAGTACCGCATCCGCCATTTGATCCTGATAAGCGTTGTCGGTCAGCCTGGCTTCTTCTTCCGGATTGGAAATGAAGGCGGTTTCAATCAGGATGCTGGGGATGTCCGGCGCTTTCAGCACTGCAAAACCGGCTTGTTCCACCGCACCCTTGTGCAGCTTGTTGATGCCGCCGATTTCACTCAAGACTGCGCTGCCGAGTTTCATGCTGTCATTGATTTGCGCCGTGGTCGACAAATCCAGCAGCACGCTGGCCAGTTGGCGATCATGGCTTCTGATGTTGATGCCGCCGATATCGTCGGCCGAGTTTTCCTTGTTGGCCAGCCAGCGCGCAGCGGTCGAGCTGGCGCCTTTTTCCGATAAGGCAAACACTGAGGAACCGCGCGCGGTCGGTGTCACAAAGGCGTCGGCATGGATCGAGACGAACAGGTCGGCCTGCACCTTCCTGGCTTTTTGCACGCGCACGCCGAGCGGCACGAAAAAATCGGCGTCGCGGGTCAGCATCACCCGCATGTTCGGCTGTTGCTCGATTTT
>NZ_JAGQEG010000176.1 GCF_018305005.1 Collimonas silvisoli | reverse complement strand
AAACTTGCTTTTTTGCATTTGTAGCTGATAATCAATTTAGTTATCTGCATGTCGCCTAGTCCGACACAAATGCAAAGGCGAGTGCGCCTTGTCGATGCACATTCCTAATCTCTATTGAGAAGGAGCGAATCATGGCCAAATGGGTTGTCCAGGGCGACGACGCGAGTTCAATAGCGCCCGATTCAAATAGTTATGCACCTGGCGGTATGCCGAAGTGGAATCCCCCGAAAGCACCCAACGGAAACGACGGTGGCGCGCTGTGGTGGGATCATGATGACCCCGGTGGCGATGGGCATCAGGGCGAAGATGGCTTAGGGGGTGGCCCCGGCCAAGACGGATTCAACGGTGGTAATACGCCGCAAGGTGTTAAGTTGATTATCCCCAGTGATGTCAGCGGCACAGTAACCTTGGTTCTTGCCGGAGGCCACGGACAGCCCGGTGGGCAAGGTGGCAAGGTGGCATGGGCGGCATGGGCGGCGAAGGTCAGGATGGTGGAGATGGTGATGATGAGCAGCCGCCTGGTAACGGCGGAAAAGGCGGCACTGGCGGGCCAGGTGGCGTCGGGGGGAGAGGTGGCGACGGAGGCTCAGCCTACGACGTGGATGTGATTCTCGAGGGAACTGGTTACAGTTCGATCATTCAAGAGACTCATCAGGGATTAGGTGCGCCCGGCGGTTTCGGTGGCCCCGGCGGGCCGCCAGGGCCTGGCGGTCATGCAGGAAATGGTGGAGGCCAAGCATCGGCTGGCGATCCTGCCGGAGAAGGACCGCAAGGCCCTAAAGGCAAGGATGGAGCACTCGGCCATTTCCACCAAATCTAGCCTTTCGTGCAAATCACAACTGAGGTTATCAAATGACTACATGCGCTATTGAGCACACGCCAGATCCGATTGGTTCTGTAGCATCTGGGGTATCGGTTAAGTGGGATCATAACGGTGAGCCAGGAGCAGTAGATCGCGCTCTGTTTGTATTTACTGAAGCGGCTACAGGAAACCAGACCCGCTACGAAGTAAGCCCTAGAGTCCATACCTGCCTTCCCTTAGCTGCGGGACTTTATCAGGTGGCGGTGTTTGCGAAAGGACTTGAGCAGTACCGTGGTTCGCTTGAACTGATGCCTGGAGAACCGACATCGTTCACACCAATCCTTACTCCTGCCAAAGGGACAAAAAAAACACTCGAAGACGTACTATCACGTCTCGAAGTCGACGCAGTAGAGAGCCCTCGGGACTTGATCGTTCCGAAAAACACTCGAGTCGTGCTCGACTCACGGGATCAACAATACGCCCATGATTGGAAGAACCTCAGCATCAAGAATGTCGAATCAGCTAAACGAATCCTCGGTCATCCCGATAATTTTTTCTCCAGCAAATTTTCACGGTTTCCGCCCCCTTCTCTCTCCATGCGGAGTCAGCCCCAAGACTTGGCAGCCGCCACTGCACGCGAATACGTTTACGGCAATTCGGCTACAGTCAGTCAATGGCAGGATCAAATAAATTCAGCCCTTTTCAAGGAAATTTGGATGTTCCCCGTTTTCATTCTTGGCACGGTGACAATCAATGCTGGTGGTGTACTGGAGATCGGCAATCAAGCAAATTTCTTTGTCTGCCAGCTACTTCGCATGCACATCACAGGGACATTGCTGATTCGTGGCACCGGCCCAAATCACATAGAGCCGCTGGCACTAGAAACGTTCTGTTGAAGAAAAACGGCAGTCAACGCCGCAAACCTCTTATGCGACCTTTCAACAAAGGCGCATAAAACACTTCAAAAAGCCGCTTAACAATTCCGGCTCTTGACACCAACAAACATAAGGCTTCCAGAAATGGAGGCCTCTTTTTTTCCCTACGATTCTGTGCTTGCTTCACAGAGTTTACTGGTGGCCCCAATTGACTGGAATGGGAATCGCCATGTACGGACGGACAATCAAAACCAGAACAATTTTTGCGAAGCCCAACGCTATTTCTCGCCAGGCGCGACAACTGGTTGCGTTCCCGGCGTTGACGGCAGCGATTTGAGCAAGCGAAACGCCGGCGGGCTCTCGATCAGGAGTCGGCGGCAGGTCCGGGACCGTCACCTGACCAGGCGGCGTCGTGGGAGACGATCACCAGCGGCGCTTTTATGTAAATTTCAGCATAAGCCTTTCCCGTCATGCGATACTTTCTCTCACATTCAATGCAATATCCAGTATGAGGAAAATATTCATGCGCAGCACTACCCGTCGACATTTCGTTTCTCAAATATTAGGCAGCGCGCTTGCGATGTCATGGGCGCGAGTATTCGGTGCAACAATCCCGGCCACGAAAAACAACTTGTGCACGCTGACACCAGAACAAGAGGAAGGCCCGTTTTACATCGGTGGTGAAGCGCTACGCAGCAATCTCATTGAAGACCGTCCTGGCATACCGTTGGTGCTGCGTATCCAATTAATCGACGCCAAACATTGCGTACCGTTGCAGAATGCAAGCATCGAGGTGTGGTCTTGCGATGCATCCGGTGAATATTCAGGTTTCAGTAGCGTGCCATTCGGTGGCCCTGACCACATGCCGCCGCCAGGAAAACCGCATGGTGCGCCGCCGCCCGGAATGCCGCCCCATCACGCGCCGTCCAACCAGAAAACATTTTTGCGCGGCATACAACGTACTAACACGGAAGGCCGTCTGGAGTTCACAACACTGTATCCCGGCTGCTATGAAGGCCGCGTCAACCATATTCATATAAAAGTACGCGTTGCCGATGCGAGCGTGCAAGGCGGACGAGTCGCGCATACCGGGCAAATATTCCTGCCTGAACAGGTCAGTAAAGCTGTGCTGGCGCTCAAGCCGTATTCCGAGCATCGGACTAAGCGCACTAGCCTGGAAGAAGATCATGTCTTTACCAGGGAACACGGCGATACCATGATGGCGTCGGTAACACCAATCGACCCCGCTTCTATCGGAGCAGGATATATCGCAACGATCAGTTTCGGCGTTGATACTGACGCGACTCCTTCACCGAAATTCCGGGAATAAAGATTTTCCAACGAATATAAGCTGTATAAATCGTGATTTGATCTGACAAGAGATCTCCGAACATGAAAGTCACAACCCAAACCTGCCTGTCGAATTTCTCGGGAGCAGCCGCTCAAGGGACAAGTTTTACTGCGTGCTTGAATTGTTGTGATCAACTGATTTATGCGCGCCGTAGGGCGACGAAAAAAATCGCGCCCTGATCCAGTTTCCCCTCAGCCCAGACCCGACCGTCAAGTCGATGGATAATACGCTGCACGGTTGCGAGGCCGACGCCGTTGCCCTCGAATTCGTCGTCCCGATGAAGGCGCTGGAAAACGCCGAACAGCTTGTACTCTAAACTGGGATCGAAGCCCGCACCATTGTCTTTTACGACCACAATCATTTCATCGCCGTCACCGGTCAGCGATTTAATCTCGATGATCGGGGGGACACGTCCACGGCTAAACTTCACCGCATTGGAGAGCAGGTTCGTGAAAACCACCTGCAATAGCGCTGCGTCCCCTCGGACTGTCGGCAGGCTGCTTATTTGCCATTCGGCGTCTTCTCCGCCTAAGGGCTCACACTCTTTGCGTGCCGCTGCGATAATGCCGTTCAGATCGACGGCTTGCTGATTAATCTTGAGACGGTCTGTGTGCGCCAAAGTGAGCAAGTCATCCACCAACTTGCCCATTTTGCTGACCGACTGGATAATGACGTCGAAATAGTGAGCGTCTGTGGTATCAAGACCATGAGGACTCTTAAGATCCTCCTGGAGAAACTGCGAGAAGGCACCGATGCGGCGCAGAGGCGCTCTCAGATCGTGTGCCACTGAATAGCTGAAAGCGTCAAGTTCCTTGTTTGCGGCCTCGAGTTGTGCAGTGCGCTGTTCCAGTGCGCTGTTTGCTTTCCGCAGCTCGTTTTCTGCCTGAATGCGCCGGCTCACTTCATTTTGTAATCCCTGGTTGGCACGCCTAAGTAGTTCAGGGCTTGGGATGGCTAGCGCCTGGGGTATCAGCGGCCACAGTAGGATCGCCGTCATGACGGAAGCACTTGCCGTGAACACCTTCATTCCTGCGTCAGCCCAGTAATTGGGCAACCATATGTTCCAGATCGCAAAGATGTGGGTAGTGCCGCAAGCCATCACAAAGACGCCGAACATCACGAAAATCCAGCGGAACGGGAGATCTCGCCGCTTCTGCACGAAGTACCACAGTGCGACCGGGATCGAGTAATAGGAGGCGGCGATGATGGAGTCAGCTATTACGTAGCTCCAAAGCAATGATGGGGTCCAGAGAAAACAATGACCATGCGGCATGAAACCGCTCGTCTCGAAGTAAGAGGAAAGGGTATCCAGCATGCTCGTCTCCCGCTTTACCCACTCGGATGCGACAGTTCTGTAAGGCTTTGCATGTTTCCCTGTGGAAATTAGCGTGTTTGAAAATTATTGTCAATCACTTTAGATAATGGTGTTCAGTGATTTCTTGTCGCGGCACTCAAGCGTCAGAAGCCCTGGACGTATTTGGACCGCAGTAAGAGAGTGAGAGAGTGAGAGAGTGAGAGAGTGAGAGAGTGAGAGAGTGAGAGAGTGAGAGAGTGAGAGAGTGAGAGAGTGAGAGAGTGAGAGAGTGAGAGAGTGAGAGAGTGAGAGAGTGAGAGAGT
>NZ_JAGQEG010000175.1 GCF_018305005.1 Collimonas silvisoli | reverse complement strand
CAAAAAATGCCCGGAGATGCATCCCGGCAAGTTTTCGGTCACAGTCTTTTATGGCAATTGTTAAATCATAGTACGGGAGTTCATTCTAGCTTGCAATACGGTAATGTTAAGACGCGGCGTAACGGATAGCGGTAGAATTCCACTCCAACCAACTGCGGCAAAATATCTTGTTCAGCCTTCTGTCGTATTATTGTGTTCTTACCGCAGCTCATTACCCCCTCATCCACCGTAGCCATGCAAACCCACGCCATCAAAACCGTTGAATTCGAGCGGCCGCAAATGGACCTAGGCAGTAGCGTAGTTTCCAGCTGCACCGCACATGCCTGGGCTCGCGTCCCTGACACCCCCACACCGGACCAGAAAATCGCACTCAAGGAGCGTATCAAACGCTTGCTGAAAGAACAGCAGGCAGTGCTGGTTGCGCATTATTACGTTGATGGGGATATACAAGACCTGGCGGAAGAAACCGGCGGCTGCGTCTCCGATTCGCTGGAAATGGCGCGCTTCGGCCGTGATCATCCGGCCAAGACGCTGGTGGTTGCCGGCGTCAAGTTCATGGGCGAAACCTCAAAAATCCTGAGCCCGCATAAACGCGTGCTGATGCCCGACCTGGATGCAACTTGTTCGCTCGATCTGGGATGTCCGGCCGACCAGTTTTCCGCCTTTTGCGATGCCCATCCAGACCGCACCGTGGTGGTATACGCCAACACCAGCGCCGCCGTCAAGGCGCGCGCCGACTGGATGGTGACTTCCTCGATCGGCCTCGACATCGTCGCCCACCTGCACGCACAAGGTAAAAAAATCCTGTGGGCGCCGGACAAGCATCTGGGCGGTTACATACAGAAAAAGACCGGCGCCGACATGCTGCTGTGGCAGGGTTCCTGCCTGGTGCATGACGAATTCAAAGGCATCGAGCTGGAATTGCTGCGTCAGCAGCATCCGAACGCCAAGATACTGGTGCATCCGGAATCGCCGGAAGCTGTAGTGGCGCAGGCCGATGTGGTCGGCTCCACCACGCAGCTGATCGCCGCCGCCCAGACCCTGGACGCCGACGAATTCATCGTCGCCACCGACAACGGCATTTTGCACAAGATGAGAATGGCGGCCCCCGGCAAACGCTTTATCGACGCCCCGACTGCCGGTAACAGCGCCACTTGCAAGAGCTGCGCGCACTGTCCGTGGATGGCGATGAACGGCTTGCAGAATCTGGCCGATGTGCTGGAATCCGGCAGCAATGAAGTTCATGTCGATGCCGAAACCGGCCGCAAGGCGGTGATCTGCATCGATCGCATGCTCGACTTTGCGGCGCAGCGCAAAGCCAATGTGCGCCCATCCGGCGATCTGGCGCAAGAACAAAAACTGTTTTCAGGAATCGGTCCCGCATGAGTACATCCACTAGCAACTTAGAGAATCGTTTCGCACCGTTTGACGCTGCGCTGCAAACGGCATTTGACAACAATATTCGCACTGCCATTGCTGAAGACGTCGGCAGCGGCGACCTGACCGGCAAGCTGGTTCCGGCGCAGCAGATGGTCAGGGCGCGGGTGATCGTGCGCGAGCAGGCGGTGCTGTGCGGTGCGCCGTGGTTCGAAGCTGTGATGCAGCAGCTGGATGTGCGGATTCGTATCGACTGGCATTATGCCGAGGGCGATCTGATGAGCGCCGACAGCGCGGTTTGTATCATCGATGCACCCGCCAGAGCCTTGTTGACCGCAGAACGCACCGCCTTGAATTTCCTGCAATTGCTGTCCGGCGTCGCCGGCGCGACGCGGATTTATGTCAATGCCATTGCCGACACCAAAGCGCACATTCTCGATACCCGCAAAACCTTGCCCGGCCTGCGGCTGGCGCAGAAATACGCGGTGCGCGTAGGCGGCGGGCATAATCAGCGCCTGGCTTTGTACGATGGCATCCTGATCAAGGAAAACCATATCGCCGCAGCCGGCGGCATCGCAGCCGCCATGCAAGCGGCGCACCAGCTGAATGCCGGCGTTACGGTTCAGATCGAAGTGGAAACCCTGATGCAGCTGGATGAAGCATTGCGCGCCGGCGCAAAATCGATTCTGCTCGATAACTTCAGTCTTGACGCCATGCGCGACGCCGTTAATTTGACCGGCGGCAGGGCATTGCTGGAAGCTTCCGGCGGCATCAGTATGGAAACGGTGCGGGCCATCGCGGAAACCGGCGTCGACCGGATTTCTATCGGCAGCCTGACCAAGGATATCCGGGCCACGGATTATTCTCTGCGGATTATCGCGTAAATTGCTTTGCTGCAGTTGGCAAGCGCGCTGGATAAATGTTGTGCCTATCCAGGTATCCAGCGCGCTACTTACATAGCGGCTTATTGCACCTTGCCCTGAGCAAAATCCATGATCAGCCGCGTCGATAAATACAGGCGCGGGACAATGCTATTCAACTGCACGTATTCAGCATCATTCGAATGCGCGCCATAGCCGGTCAATCCCATCCCCTCGACTACCGCGCCTTTGGATTTCAATGCGGCGAATGCAGCATCGGTGCCGCCACCGCTAGCGACGTCCACTACCGTCAACGGCAGATCGAGTTCCTGATAGATCTTCTTGCCATAACCTGCCACGGTGCGAGAAGCGGAGTTGGTTTCCAGCGGCGGCCGCCGCATTTCAAATTTCAGATGGACCTTGGCTTCCGGGATCAATTGCTTTTTGATGCGCTCTTGCAGCTGGGTTTGCAACTGCTCGAAGTCACTCATCTTCAAGGCACGGGCATCGGCTTGTGCGCTGGCGCTGGCGGGAATCACGTTGCGGTTGGTGCCGGCCTGCGCCACGGTCCAGTTCAGTTTCAAGCCGCGCTCCGGCTGCGACAAGGAATTCAGTTGCAGCAGCTGGTGCGACAATTCATACAGGGCGTTGACGCCTTTTTCCGGCGCCGCCCCGGCATGCGAAGATTTGCCATCCACCGTCAGATAAGCGGCTGCGATGCCACTGGTCGCCAGCCGCAACTGGCCCTGGGGGCCACCGCCTTCGTAGGAAAACACAGCGTCCTGTTCGGCGCCCAGCTTGGTATGCAGGCTGCGGCCGCCGGGCGAACTGATTTCTTCATCGCCGTTGATCAAAACGGTTAATGTGTCGTAATCCTTGAAGCCGATTTTTTGCAGGATGGCGACGGTATGCAGAATGGTGGCGACGCCCTGTTTGTCATCGGCAATGCCGAGGCCGTAGGCTTTGTCGCCGTCCACCCGGAATTGCTGGTCCTTCAGCATGCCGCGCAGATATACCGTATCCATATGCGCGATCAGCATGATCTTGCGCTTGCCGTTGCCCTTGAAAACCGCATGGACGATTTGCCCTATTTTTTCCGGGGTATCGCCCATCCGGTAGATTTCCGGCGCATCCAGCAGTTCAGCCTTGCCGCCCAGCTGTGTCAGGCGATCGCGAATCAGGCCGGCAATCTTGGCCAGGCCCTCAAGGTCTTGGCTGCCCGATTCGATATTCACCAGGTCGCGCATGGTGTCGAGCATCGCCGGTTTTTCTTTTTGCGCCAGTTCGTATACCGGCGCTACCGGAGCTGCCAGGGCCAGGCTGGCGCTTAATGCCAGCGCTGGAAAAAGCAGGCTATCGAGCAGACTTCTTTTCAGGGAAAGGGATGTTTGTTTCAACTTTTATCTCCGTTATGCGATGTATGCGATGTGTCGTGCCGGTGTTGCTAGAGCTGCTGTAGATTGGCGTCACGCGTTTCGCGCATGCACAGCACCGCAACCAGGCTCAGCGCCGCCGCCGCCGACACATAAGCGCCGACATAAGCCAGGCCGCCGCGCTGCGCCAGTAGCTGCGCGATATAGGGCGCGACCGATGCGCCGAGGATGCCGCCGATGTTATAGGCCACGCCGGCGCCGGTATAACGCACGCTGGTGGGAAACAGCTCGGGCAGCAACGCCCCCATCGGCGCAAATGTGACGCCCATCAGGAACAGGAAAATAATCAGAAACAAGGCAATCGCCAGCGTATTGCCGCTGCCGAACAACGGTTGCATGGTGAAGCCCGCTGCGATAGCCGTCAGGGTGCCGGCGATCAGCACCGGCCGGCGGCCGAAGCGGTCGCTGGCCATGGCCGAGAACGGCGTCGCCAGCGCCATGAACACGACCGCCAGGCACAGCAGCGCCAGGAATTCCTGGCGCGGGATATGCAGGGTGGCGACACCGTAAGACAGCGAGAACACGGTCGCGATATAGAACAGCGTGTAGCAGACGATCATCGCTACCGCGCCCAGCATCACTGGCCGCCAATGATGCTGGAACAGGGTGAGCGCCGGCATCTTGACGCGTTCGCGCTTCTCCAGGGCCGCGGCAAATACCGGCGTTTCGGCGATCTTCAGCCGCACATACAATCCCAGCACCACCAACGCTGCACTGAAAATAAACGGGATGCGCCAGCCCCAGCTCTTGAATTGGTCGTCCGAAAGATTCAGGGCCAGCGCCAGGAACAGGCCATTTGCCATCAGGAAGCCGACTGAGGGGCCGAGTTGCGGAAACATGCCGTACCTGCCGCGTTTTCCCGGCGGCGCGTATTCGGTCGCCAGCAGCGCCGCGCCGCCCCATTCGCCGCCCAGGCCGATGCCTTGGGCGAAGCGCAGCACGCACAGCAGGATGGGCGCCAGCGCGCCGATAGAGGCGTAACTTGGCAGGAAGCCAATCAGCGCGGTAGCGATGCCCATTACCAGCAGCGATATCACCAGCGTCGATTTGCGTCCGATGCGGTCGCCGAAATGGCCAAACAGAAAAGCCC
>NZ_JAGQEG010000174.1 GCF_018305005.1 Collimonas silvisoli | reverse complement strand
CAAAAGCACTAAACACGCTGCATCGCAGCATCAGTAAAAATAGAAATTGCGTGGTTAATACCAGTTCGAATTGGTAATTTTTTTGAAATACCACTTTGTTGCGTCTTAGGCACTAAAATGGTGAGAAACATTTGACCCGAAACCACGGCCGGGACAGCTCCGAAAAACGTGAGAAATCGCCTTGCCGCAGGAAAACGCGACGCCGGCTATCGGCGATGCAACTGATATGGATGAAGCGGAGAGTGCAGTCGCCGGACAAGATCGGCAACCGATGAAGGATCGGATTGCTGCATGAGAGATGCCCCGATTTTTGCTTCGCCTATCGCAAGAACTCTTAATCTGCCGACAAGGATATTCCTACAGCAAGATCAGGATGTACCGATATTGCATGTCTAGAAATATTGCTAACCTGATTTAGCTCAGCCAGAGCATGGTCAAAATTTTTATTGTGTGGCAAATCCCAGGCGTGCAGATACAAAAAATATGAAGCGCCACATACGGGAATGCGCGATAGAACTGTTGATTGGAGGCCGCTCATCCACGAGTTTGCGTGGATTGCGCAGCGTGGTCGGCATGCTAAAACCGTAGTGCTTGCATTGCGATTTTCACCCGAATAAAACTGAATTTTTCAAGGGCTGTGTTTATGCAATTAATGAAATATGGTTGCGATGGTAGCGCCATCCGAAATCGACATGTGCGCGGCTTCACATTGATCGAGCTGATGGTGACTGTGGCAGTGATTGCGATTCTTGCCGCGATCGCCTTGCCGTCCTATGCAAATTATATAAAGAAGAGCCGCGCCAAAAACGCCAGCGCCGATCTGGTCGCGCTCTCTCTCAATCTTGAAAATCAGTATCAATTGCATCTTGTCTACCCTGTCAATGCCGATGGCACTACCGCCACCACGGCACTTTTCAGCGGATGGGCTCCAACCCAATCGGACTATTTTTCCTACACGATGGGCAGTACGACAACGACTTATACGCTGACTGCTTCCGGCAGCGGCAGCCTTAGCGGCTGCAATCTGACGCTGGACCAGAAAAACCAGCGCACCGTGACCAGCGCTTGCGGCTTTACATCATGGTAGCGGCGGTTGCTCGCGGCTTTTCGCTGATTGAGCTGATGGTCACCATCGCGGTCATGATGTTACTGCTGCTGGTCGGCGCACCTTTCGCCGCGGGCTGGGGTAATTCCGCATCCGTACAGCAAAGCAAGAGCCAACTGATGCAAGGGATGGCGCAATTGAAAGCAAGCGCTTTAAGGAACGCGAACGCGGTACTGATCTCCGATACCGCTACGCCGTCGGCGGTCTTGGTCAGCACCGGAACTCAGCTATGCGTCTACAGCGGCGCTCCGGCCAGTCTTGGCTGCGATCCGGCGGCGGCCGGTTTCAGTTGGGGCGCTGCCATATCGGCGGCAATCACTCTCAACGATGCAGCTCAGCAGTGCATCGCCATGAACAACACCGGCATACCGATGCCGCTGGCAATCGGCAGCATCACCTGCGGAACCAGCATGACTTACCAACTGACCCGGGGATCGGAGCATGACAGTGGCACTCTCAATTAAAAAACACCTGTACCGATCTGCACATTCATCGACAGGCCGGAAGGCGGACCGGCGGCAGCGCGGCGACGCTTTGCTGGAAGGACTGATTGCGATCCTGCTGATGGCCATCATCGGCCTGGGAATGACTTATGTACTGGCGCGCGCGGCGAATAGTCAGAAGAACCTGAATGTGCAGAATCTGACAGTCGGTCAGATACAGGCGACGCTCCAGAATGCCGGCGTCGCCGCCGGTTGCCCTGCCAGCGGCAGCGCCACCAGCACGGTCCAGATCACCTTGACCAGCAGCAGCCATGCGGCGGGTGCATCGGATTCGCATGCCAACAATCACGCGGCAGGCAAGTCGGATTCGCAAGCAGCCAGCTTGAGCGAAAGCATACAGAAAGAATGCAGCATCACTGCAGTCACGGCCAGCGCAAACGGAATTCAAAAAACGGCAATGGTGCCGACTGTCCAGTTTTCGACAACCAGCCAGAGCCTATACGGAAACGACAAGCTAACCGTGGGAAATAAATAATGCGCAGCCATCAAAGAGGCGTAACCTTGATCAGCCTGATGGTCGGCTTGGTCATCTCCATGATCGCCCTGCTTGGGGTGCTGACTGTCTACAAAAATGCCATTCGCAACGTTTTCGGAAGTAGCGGGATGGTGCCCAGCGCCGCTCAGGACGGCCAGCTTTCCAGCGGCTTGCTTACCGCGCAAATGGTGCTGCAAGATGCAGGTTTCGGCGTCGGCGCGGTGGCTGCGGCAAGCAGTTCCAGCGCAGCAAGCAGCGCAACAAGTACCGCAGCAACTACCAGTGCAGCGGCGACCTCCGCAAACAATCTGGCCCTCCTTTCCGGCGCCACATTTGACGGCGCCAGCCAGCAATTATCCGGTACCGTCAACGCCATTTCCGCCGCAGCTTCTGCCGGCAATGTGCTGCTATGGGAAAGCAATCCCAACCTGGCGTCCGCCAGCGCATCCTATGCATGCATGGGCTTGTTTTCCGATTCCGCAACGAATGCGCTTTATCTGCTCAAGGCGACCAATGCATGCCATCCGATCGCCAGCAGCTGGAACAATGTCACCTGGAGCAAATCCACCTTGATCGCAGCTGGAAGCGTGGCGCAAGCGGTAAGTTTTGCGGTGAAAAACGCTGTGGATTGCTGGCCTTTCGGCGCGATACCAAAGACTATCAGCGGCATTGCGCCGCCCAGCGCTGCGGTCCAGGCAACGCTTTCCTATCAAAACAGCACGGTTGGCAGCAGCAACAGCTATGCCATCTGCCTGAGCAATTTTTCCTCTTGAGCGATCGTCATGACATCATCCGAAATTTTATATACGGGAAAGTTCCGGCAACGCGGCATCGCCTCACTCCTGATCATACTGTTGGTTGGACTATCGATGGCGGCCATGGTGGTTGGCGGCATGTATTATTTGCGCGGGCTGCAGGCAAAAACGGTAACCGCGCATGCAGCTGCGGAGGCGCAACTCAAAGCATGGACCGGGGTCGAGGCTATCCGGCAATACCTGTACCAGGTCGGCAGCGACGTGACCAAGCTGCCGGTGTTTACGGGCGACAAAGGGTCTGGACAGATCCAGCTCCAAGGCTTGTCAGGGGTCAGCGCCACCGTCATGTCGGTCACGCCAACGGATCCTAACTGCAGCACGACCAACCCTAAAGGGACACGCGTCAACGTCAATCTCACCGGCGCCAGCGGTCCGGCGACCTCGACTGTTGAAGCTGTCTATTGCGCCTCGGGATCACCGGGTAGTCAGACCAATTCGAACAGCGCTGACCCCGGATTTGTAGGGGATGTCGAAGGATCGGGATCGATTACGTATAAAGGGAGCAGCAGCAACGGCAAGCTCGTTGTGCAAGGCAACGTGACGATGGGGGGAAGCATCAGCGGATTTTCGCAGGTATACGCCACAGGCAACATCAGTCTGACAGGATCCAACAATATCAATGCCCTTTTTTCAGAGGGCGATATCACCCTGGTCGGTGGTCACGACAACACCATCAATGTCATCAATTCTTTGCATAACGTCAGCATGGGCAGCGGATTCAATGCGGTCCTGATTAACGCCAACGGTTCGGTGACGCTGGGCGGCCACACTTCTGCCGACACGATTAATGCTATCGGCGATGTCAGCTTGGGCGACACGGTGACGGTCGGCACGCTGAATACGAAAGGCAGCGTCACTGCCGGCGGCGCTGCGGTGACTTCGGCCATGGTGCAAGGCAATTACCAGGAAACCTATGGCACGGCAAATGGCGGGCAAGTCGGCGGTCCGCCTCCTTATGTCGCCCAATGTTGCAGCGCCTGGAATACAAAAGTAAAGCTGACCAATGTGCCAGGTCTGCAGGTGGCGGTGTCACCCTTGACGGCGGCGACACTTTCTACAACCGTGATCGATGCTTATGCCGTAAAAAATTCAGCCAATTATATTTTTGATGTGGATGCTAAGAACAATATCGTGGTTAATGTCAATAACGTCAACGGT
Source organism: Collimonas silvisoli (assembly GCF_018305005.1). Taxonomy (GTDB): domain Bacteria; phylum Pseudomonadota; class Gammaproteobacteria; order Burkholderiales; family Burkholderiaceae_D; genus Collimonas; species Collimonas silvisoli. Next base: position 874 of record NZ_JAGQEG010000174.1, on the reverse strand, counting down.
CTCGCTAATGGACCGTATTATCTGACCGGGGATGGCGCCGGCAACCAGGATTGGCTGTGCACTACTGCCACTTATAGCGCAGGAACGTGCAAGGCAAAAATATGCCATGGCTTCTCTCCTTATACCAGTTGCTTCTCATATAACAACGGCACCTGGAGCATCAGCGGCGGCGATAATTCATCGAACCCGCCGCTGCCGCCGCCGGCCATGGCGCCGGGCGTGGTGTGGTTTCACGGAGATCTCAATCTCGGTAACGGTACTTACTACAACACCATGCTGGCTACCGGCAACATTTCAACCGGTGGCGCCAATATCAGCTATGCGGTCAATTTTGCGGATTACAACAATATCTGTCAAAACAAAGCTTTTCCTGGCCTCTATCCGACAGATTTCTGCGCCACGGGCGCCACCAGCCTGGCGCCAAACCTGCTGGGCAACGTTGTTTTCCTGGCGGGAGGCTATGTCGATGGCGTTTTCTCTGGCGGCGTGGTCAATCTTTCGGCATCCAACGACACTTATGGCAACATATGGGCAGGCGATGTTCTGAAAACCGGCGGCAGCACCACGATCCATGGCAATCTGCACACGGCACACCAAAGCGGCGGCAGCAGCCGTAATGAAATCGGCGCAAAGACGATCATCGATAAGACTAAAATGTCAGACAGCGGTAACCCTGACGCGGGTTTGACCGAGCCACATCCGTCCAATTCATCCGCTACCGTGCTATGGACGCATTACCGATGAAAAGATAAAGCGACGGGCTATGAGAAACGATTTCCCCGAAATTAATGACACATGGCGATCTGTACAGCGGCATAACGGCACTGCAGGAAGACCGATCTGGTACTGCTAACCATTACCCAAAAGCATTAAA
>NZ_JAGQEG010000173.1 GCF_018305005.1 Collimonas silvisoli | reverse complement strand
AAAATTAGGTAAAGCATGAAGTCAATAAAATTCTCTGGATTACGTGGCCTGTCCTGGTCGGAATTGCGTGATCTGTTTCGTTTCGCGGCGCGCCGCCTGAGTGAAGAACGTTTGCCGCAGGTGGCCGGCAGCCTGACCTTCACCACTATCCTGGCGCTGGTGCCGATGCTGACCATCGCGCTGGCGATCTTCACCGTTTTCCCGCTGTTCAGCACCTTCCGCGCATCGCTGGAAGAGTATTTCGTGCACTCCCTGATGCCCAGGGGCGTGGCCGACACCATCCTCAATTATCTCAGTCAATTTGCCGCCAAATCGGCGCGCCTGTCGGCAGTTGGCGGGGTAGCGCTGATTGCCACTGCGGTGTTGACGATGTCGACTGTAGACCATGTGTTTAACCGCATCTGGCGCGTCAAGACCCAGCGGCCCTGGATCCAGCGGATGATGGTGTATTGGGCGATTATCACGCTGGGACCATTGCTGATCGGCATTTCGATCAGCGTTACTTCCAATCTGTCTGCCGCCGCCAATGGCTTGGTGATGAGCTGGGTTGGCGCCTGGTTCTATACGGCGGTCTCGATATCGCTGACCACCGGCGCGTTCACCTTGCTGTACGTAGCGGTGCCGAATCAGCGGGTGAACTGGCGCGACGCCGTCTGGGGCGGCTTGCTGGCCGGTATCGCCTTTGAAATCGCCAAGCGCTTCTTTGCCGCCTACGTGATCAAGTTTCCAACCTACACCGTGGTCTACGGCACATTGGCCGCCTTGCCGATTTTCTTGTTGTGGATCTACATGCTGTGGATGATCACGCTGGTCGGCGCCTTGCTGGCGGCGGCCTTGCCGGTGGTGAAATACGAACGCTGGTGGCACGTGCCGACCCCGGGCAGCGCTTTTGTCGATGCGATGGCGGTGTTGGAGGTGTTGTATCAAGCCCGGACCAAAGCTGATTCAGCCGCGGTGGATGCGGCTCAGATCCGGCGGGCGACCAGGCTCGGTTTCGACGAGTCGGAAAGTTTGTTGCAACGGATGCTGGAAATCGGCTGGGTAGGCTGCGTGCAGACCGAGATGCAGAGCAGGACCCAATGGGGGCGTAAAGTGCGTGTCAGCATCGATGGCTGGATCTTGCTGGCCAATCCGGAAGTGCTGAAACTGGCTGAAATCTACCGTTTGTTCGTTTGCAACCTGGTGGCGAACAAGGTGACCGACTCAGCGTTGGCATGGCAGGTAGAAGCCGCGATCGAGCAGGGCCTGGAGCAGACTCTGGCGGCGTATTTTGAGCAGGGCTTAGTACAACCGCACTTTGACAGTTCCTCCATGCGGCAATCTTGAGTTCCAGAAATAGCTGACTTTCACGGCACTCTTGTAAGTCGGGCGCGTATAGTTCATTAAAAACAATGGCTTCTTTACGGCCGCGGCAGGCAGTTTCTGCTCAGCAGCCTGACCCGGTTTCTGCTGCGTTGGTGTGCTATCCGTTGTGTGCATGAATCTCCCTTTTTCCAGCTGTCGATGAACCGCCTCAATATTCGCTCAGTATTCGATTAGCGTTTGTTGTGATGTCTAAATAGAAAATCAACGCTATTCTAAGGGACAAACGGCTCACATTGCTGTGAGCCGTTTTACATAGTTAATTAAAAAGAAACCTGACAGGTCAGCATCTGCCAGTACATGACCCAGTCGCCGAGGAACGAATAAAGCGGTTGCTTAAAGGTGGCGGGGCGGTTCTTCTCGAACACGAAATGGCCGACCCAGGCAAAACCGTAGCCGCACACCAGCGCTACCGCCAGCCAGTACAGGGCGCCGGTCAATCCCAGCGCGACCAGCGCCAACAATGCCAGCGTCGAGCCGACGAAGTGCAGCTGGCGGCAAGTGCGGTTGCTGTGCTGGCTCAGATAACTCGGATAGAACTCGGCAAACGTCTCGTATTTCTTGTCAAGCACGGTAGGCATGGTCTCTCCTCGTTGTTGCTGTACTTTAAGCTTAATCCCCGATGACGGTGGGTGCAACCGCTGCCGCCGAGTGCACTGCGGCAGCGGCAAATCTGAACAGATGATCAAGCACCGCATCCGGTTGTTCCGCCATCAATGCATGGCCGCTGGCTTCGATTTGCACTACCTTGGCATGTTTGATGGCGGCGATCAGGCCGGCTGCGGCCTTGGCGGGTGTCATGATGTCGTGTTGCCCGAGCAGGAACAAGGTGGGGCAAGTTACTGCCTGCGCCGCTTGTCCGCCGTTGGCATAGCTGTTGCACGCGGCAAAGTCGGTATAGAACACGGTTGGTTTACCGTCTGACTGGCGCGCAATGCGCTGCATCAGGCGCTGGCTCGCGCCCTGTACGTAAAATCCCGGGCCGGGGGCTGAGGGCTTGGGCGAAATGGTCGAATGCGACCAGATATTCACCATGTCGATCGCACTTTGCTGCGCATTGTTGGCGGCGTCCAGCAGCGCATCGGCGACTTTCATCGGGTAGGCCGTGCCGACCAGCGCAATCCCGGCAATCTGCGCCGAACCGGCAGAACCCGCAGCGCGGCCGGCGCTCTCCAACGCGATCAGCGAACCCATGCTGTGGCCGATCAGGATGGCTTTGCTGACGCCGGCGGCATCCAGCAAGCAAGCCAGCCAGTCTGATAATTCTTCAATGGTGGCCAGGGCCGGGCCTTGGCTGCGGCCATGTCCCGGCAAGTCCACCGCCAGCACGCTGAAACCGTGATGCGCGAAATAGCGGGTTTGCAAGATCCAGACCGAGTGGTCGTTTTGGCCGCCATGGATGAATACCGCGGTCGGCAGCTCCGGGTTGAAGGCTTTGCCGCCGGTATAGCAATAGCTGTCGTATTCTGCGCCGCGAAACTGAATTTTTAATAACATCTTATTTTTCCTTCCGCTCTGCGCGTTGCGATATCTTGAGGCCGTAGGCCAGATCCTCGATCAAATCCTCGACGTTCTCCAGGCCGATCGATAACCGCAACGTGCCTTCGGTGATGCCGGAGGCCGCCAACTGCTCGCTGGGGACGCGGAAATGGGTGGTCGAGGCGGGATGGATGACCAGCGATTTGGCGTCGCCGACGTTGGCCAGATGCGAAAATATCTTGAGCGATTCCACCATGCGGCGGCCGGCCGCGCGGTCGCCCTTGAGGTTGAATGAAAACACCGCGCCGCAACCTTTGGGCAGCAGCGTCTTGCTCAGCACATAGCCGGGATGCGAAGGCAACTCAGGGTAGGCGACCGCTTCGACCGCTGCGTGCGCCGCCAGGAACTCGACCACCTTGCGGGTGTTGGCGACATGCTTTTCCATGCGCAGCGCCAGCGTCTCTATCCCTTGCAGGATGGCGAAAGCATTGTGCGGACTCATCACCGCGCCGAAATCGCGCAATCCTTCACGGCGGGCGCGCAAGGAAAACGGCGCCACCGTCGATTCCTCGGAAAACACCATGCCGTGGAAGCCTTCATACGGTTCGCACAACTCGCTGAAGCGGCCGGTTTTTTCGTAGGCTTGCTGCCAGTCGAAAGTGCCGCCATCTACCAGCAAGCCGCCGACCGCGGTGCCGTGGCCGCACAGGAATTTGGTAGCGGAGTGAAACACCAGGTCGGCGCCATGATCAAAGGGTCGCAGCAGATAGGGCGTGGTAAACGTGGCGTCGACCATCAGCGGCAGATAATGTTCGTGCGCCAGGGCGGCGATGCGCGGAATATCCAGCACATCCAGTCCTGGATTGCCCAGTGTTTCGCCGAACAGCGCTTTGGTATTCGGCCGGATCGCCGCGCGCCATGCATCCAGGTCGCTCGGATCGACGAAGGTGGTCTCGATACCGAAGCGCTTCATGGTGTAGGACAGCAGATTGTGCGAACCGCCGTACAAGGCGCGCGACGCTACAATATGCGAACCGGCGCCGGCGATGGTGGCCAGTCCCAGATGCATGGCGGCCTGGCCGCTGGCGACTGCAATCCCGGCGACGCCGCCTTCCAGCGCCGCGATGCGTTCTTCCAGCACGGCGTTGGTGGGATTCGAAATGCGCGAATAAACGTGGCCGGCACGTTCCATGTTGAACAGCGAGGCGGCGTGGTCGGAATCCTTGAAGACAAAGGCCGAAGTCAGGTAAATCGGCGTGGCGCGGGCGCCGGTGGCCGGATCGGGAACGCTGCCGGCGTGCAGCGACAGGGTGTCGAAGCCGGGATAACGGGGGGTGCTCATGGTGTTGGCTGTCTCCTTCTATTCTTGAAATATGAGAATTCAGTCTACTCGTGCTGCGCTGCCCGGTAGATTTTTAGCGCCGCTTAGGCTACATTCTGGATACCAGCAAGCATAACCCAAGCAAAGGCAGGATGGCCCCATGAAAGTTTCTGAGATCCTCAAAGTCAAAGGCAATATTCTTTACACCGTAACGCCGGAAACGCCGTTGATCGAAGCGGTCAATACGATGGCGGAAAAAGATATCGGTTCGCTGGTGGTGATGGAGTTCGGTACGCTGGTGGGGATGCTGACTTTCCGCGAAGTGATGAATGCGATTCACCAGAACGGCGGTGCGGTCGGCAGCAACACGGTGCGCAAGCATATGGATGACAGCCCGATTACCGTCACCCCGGATACCGAAGTCAACGAAGTGCGCCGCATCATGCTGGAGCGCCACGCACGTTATGTGCCGATCATGGATGCCCGCACCTTGCTCGGCGTGATGTCGTTTTATGACGTCGCCAAGGCGGTGCTGGACGCCCAGGGTTTTGAAAACAAGATGCTGAAAGCCTATATCCGCGACTGGCCGTCTACCAGCGAAGAATAGGATTTGTTCCGGTTTGTGAAGAACCGTTTGTGGCAAAAGACGCCGCAAACGGTTTTTTTGTATAAGTTTAGGGCCTGTTGACATATGATTTGGGAGTGCGAACGTGCGGCAGGCGTTGCAGGCCTAGGCGCGACGACGCGACGTAGCGGTGCTACGGCAAGGAGTCGCAACAACGGCATGCGACGCCTGCAGCCGTTCCCGAAGGGTTCAAACCAAAACGTGCGCTGG
>NZ_JAGQEG010000172.1 GCF_018305005.1 Collimonas silvisoli | reverse complement strand
TCTTGCTGACGAACGGAGCTTGGGCATCCGGCAGGGCCAGATCCAAATCGTCGATGACTTCGCTGATGGATTGATGCCGATACAGCGCCAAGGCAACTACCAGCCAGACCACCTGCTCGGCTGGGAGCCGACGATGCCGGATGCTCGCCTTGCCGGTGTAATTGATTGCCTGCTCTATCCACTCATATGGTAAATGCTGCCCCAGGCGCTCCCAGTTGGGTGCCTCCTGAGCTTCAGCCATAAAATGGATCGCGTCATCAAGCATGGACGCAGGTTAACAGCCTCCAATTGCGTTTACAACACTTAAAAACAAAAATGCCGTTCAGTCTTAACTGAACGGCATTAGTCTGACGAGCCTAGGTTTTTTAGGTTGAGTCGCAGCGTGGGTGCTCAGACGCTTTTTCAAATCATCGGTTGACGCGTCTTTTATTGCACTTTTCTTGATGGCCGAAAGAATCGCCTTGCGCTCAACCTCCCATGCTTGCATTGTTGTTTCGAATGCAAGCATTTTCGATTTGAACTGTTTCGCTTGTTCTGCGTCAAATTCGCGGATAGCCTTCAGATTCTTCTCGTCAGTGCCAGTTTTGCGCTCGCCGCTTTCCGCCACTATAAGGTACCAAGCGCTTACTGGACCTTCCAGACCGTCCAGGCGACGGACGTTTATCAGGCCCTGAATCACGAGGGACATGCTGGTCAATGTCGATGCCGCTATTAATCCCAGCGGCGCGCCAGTATTGCGCTGCAGTTCGAGTGCAGAATTCTTCGCAACGAGTGGGAATGCGTCAATAGGAAATTCTTTCCATTCAGAAAGCATGCTCATTATGCAATTCCCTTTGTCAGCAGTTCGACCGCATTGACAGCCCAACGGAGCTTGCCGTTCGGGAGCTTGACCGGTCGCAGGCCAAAGTAGGTTCCTGTTTTTGAAAATCTGGAACGTAACGTGTTTGGCTTTAACGACAACGCCTCTGCCAGTTGCTCAGTCGTGAGCATGGGCACGGCAGCGCGGCCATACAGTTGATCTATTTTTAACATAACGTATTTCCTTGTAAAGTTGATTGGCCGTCGATCCAAATTGATCTGGATCGACGGAGTCAACTTTAAAAGTTCGCAAGGAAACAATCACCGCAAGCGAGGCATAGCGAATCTGCGTTGATTTATGGGGAAATATGTGCTAGCCGTTAATCAAACATCGATGTCACCATTGCGGGTATTTGGTGGATTTCGCAGGTTGGCGAGTATTCACGCATGAACAGCGCAATCACATTTGCGGGCAAATCATTCAGCAGGCGGCCAAAAATCTATGGCCACCTCCTTTTTGCAAGCTGATTTTGTATGATGTGATTGGTCACGCTTAAATCTATCTAGCGTCTATTTTGAGAAATCCTGCTTACCACGATGAGAGTCGCGCCTGTCGGTCCTAAAAACGCCGTTGGCTTCGAAAGCCGATTTTTTCCAGGTAATCCGTCAGGCCTATGTGCCGCTCACGCCATCCAATGTCAATCGTCGCAAAACCAGATAGGGGTATCTCGGTATTGCAGGTTTTGGCGCCGACCGAAAACCAACATCAAACCAGCGCGGCTAAAGCTAACCGGCTGAAAACCTGTGGATTTAACCTTGTGATATTCATTAAACACTTTCTGTTGCAATTCGTATTTCCTGCACTTCATTTGCAGGCGCAAATTTGATTCCAGCCTGCTCTAACATCCACTCTTCAATCTTGACATGCCACATACGCAACAGATCTAACGGTCGTCGACGATAATGCTTCTCGGCTAAAGCGCTTGGCTTATGCCCCTGAATCTGAGCGACGACGCCTGTTGGTACCTCCACCCATTCAGACAACGTGCCGAACGAGCGGCGCAACCCGTGTAGTGACACGTGAGGTAAGCCAGCAACTTCCAATGCCTTGGTATGCGCTATCCGAGGCTCTGTTATGTGTTGGCTTTTTGCGGTGAGACTACTAAAAACCCACTCGTTGTGACGCGGCAACTGGTTTAGGAGATGCATGAGGTAGGGAGTAAGAGGAATAGTCCGCTGTCCCTCAACCTTGTCACGTATAACCATGCTGCTCCATTTTGGATTGAACTCTACATCATTCCATTGCAACAACTCTAGCTCTCCTCTACGGGCTCCGGTAATAAGCGATGCCTGCAAAAATGCGCTAATTACGGGGTTACTAATATTGCGCACGGCGTCGAACCAAGCAGGTAACTGCTCGCGCTGCAGACTGTCTCCCTCTTTAGTCTTGTTAGTTGGAACGATGTCCTTTACTTCATCTGTAAGACAGCAGTCAGCGTGTACCACGTGCTGAAATTCCGCTTGTTTTGCACACCACCGGATAAATGTGCGAAATTTGCGAAATGAATTGTGGGCGAATGTCGAGCGAGTGAGGCACTCGGCCGAGAGCCATTCGTGCATGACCGGCGCTGTAATAGTATTTAACGGCAAACAAAGCAAAGAGGCGAGAGGTGCGGCCTTTGTATTTTTTTTACCAATTTTTGCTTTGACACCACCTTCGCTTGCCGCAATTGCGTGATCAGCGCGATGTTGATCACCCCACTTAGGATGGGGGGCTGCAAGATACGCATCCCAAGCTGTCCGGGCAATTAGTTCTCGCTTTGCATCTTCGATTGCCTTGTGTTTTTTTTCATTGGCAATTTTTGTATTGTTTGCTGCAATGCCCTCGGCCTTAACTTGGCGAGGATCGATACCGTTATCTGTTTGCGCTTTGTAGGCTGTCGCCTTGGCTTGTGCATCTCCGAGAGTCCACGTTTTCGTGCTGCCGATAGTTATTCGTACAGTTTTACCGTTTAGACTTGTTTCGAAGATATATGACTTGGCGCCGGCAACAGTCACTCGTATGCCTAAGCCGGGTGTTTTCCCATCCCAGAAAATGCTTTGTTGCTTTCCTGATGCGCACTTAAAACCGTCAACTCGCCCGGCGGTAAAGTTATCCCATTTCATTTATGCAATAATCCGTGTAGTGGCCATGTAGGAAATTAAAGTATACATGAGTCAACTTTAATCAACACGGAAAAAATATGTGAACTTATCAAGTCATTGATAATTAAAGAATTTATAGTTTCATGGTACGCCGATCAATATCAATCAACATACCTTTGTTTGGCCTCCGAAGCCAAGGGTCGTGGGTTCGATCCCCGCCAGCCGCACCACTTTCTGTGATTTGGTGAAAATTCTTGCCACTTTTGGTGAAAATATAAATTCCAAATTCTATACGCAACTCCTTCCACCCGACCGGAGTTGTGTCATGAAAGACAAGACTAGTAAGACGCTTGAAAAGAATCTCTACGTAGAATCCCGGAGCTGTTCCTATCGTTTCATCGTCGCTGTATCCCCCCAATCCCAGAGATTCCGCGACGTTTTCCGAGATCGATTATGCCAAAGGCCTGCATGCTAACCCCTATCGCGTGCGGTTGAGGCATTGCCGTGTTTCAATTCGAAACACCTGATACACAATCCGGATGGGCTAACGGCCAACACCTCCCTAGAATAAAACCATTGTCAACCGTCGAAGGAGAATCAAATGGAAGCCGTTCAAGCAACAACCCGTTTGCACCCACTGGTCGCCGGCGCTGCCGCAACCCTTATCCTGGCGAGTTTGGTTGGCGTCGCGGCGATGACCGGTTTGCTCCCTAGTTCCCACGGTAGCGTGGTTGGATCGCAGGCTCCAGAGACAACTCCCGCCGCGCAACAGCCGATGGCAAATGCCGCGGCGCCGACAACACCGGCAACAGGCGCACCGGTATTGGTGCAGACCGCGAATGGCTATCAATACATGCAACCGGTTACCGTGCCCGTGGCGGCGGGATATCAGGTTGAACCTGCAGCCACCGCGCCTAAACAAAAAACGATAGTGCATCATGTTTATCGCAATCGTGATGCAAGCTATGCACAGGCTGGGCCGGCGCCGCAATACCAGGCTCCGGTCGCACAAGCTAGCCCGGCGGCGCCAGCAAGTCCGCAAGTAAGTCCGTTGGGAATAGCTACTGGAGCGGTAATCGGCGGCCTGCTGGGCCATCAGGTTGGCGGCGGCAACGGCCGCACGCTGGCGACAGTGGCGGGCGTGGTTGGCGGCGGATATCTGGGTAATACAGTCGCCAAAAACTACGGCTACTGATTCGACTATGCCAGGCGCTGTCGCGTAAACTCTTGATTGCTCTGGAACATGCCTCAAATCAGACAATCGACGCCCAAAGATGCTGCGCCGCATAGGCGCGCCATGGTCGCCAGGCTTCGGCCCGGATGGTTATTTCCTTTGCGTTTGGCCTGACTCCCTCATGCACCGCTATCGCTTGCATCAACGCTACATCTGCCGCCGGAAAGGCATCGGTCTCGCGTAACTGACGGATCGCGATGTAGTGCGCGGTCCAGTCACCTATGCCCGGCAATTCGCGCAATTTCAGCACAGCTTCCTCCAGGCTGGCGCGAGTGTCCAACAATTGCGGATCGGCCACCAGCGCCGCCGCCACGGCGGACAAGGTTGCAGCGCGCGCTTTCGGCATGCCCAGCGTTGCGAGATCAGCTTCGGCCACGCGCGAGGGCTGAGGAAATACGTGGGTCAGGCCAGGCCGATCTGCGCAGGGAGCGCTCAGCGCTTCGCCATACTGCGCCACCAATTTTCCAGCCAGTTTGATGGCGGCGGCCACGGTAATTTGCTGGCCCAGCACCGCCCGCATCGCCAGTTCAAAACCATCCCAGGCGCCCGGAACGCGCAAACCCGGCCGAGCGGCGGTCAGCCTGGCCATTAGCGGGTCCGTCGATAGTTGCCGGCTGATGATTTCGGGGTCGGCTGCGAGGTCGAACATTCTTCGCAAACGGCCGATGATGGCGGACAACGACGACAATCGCGGGAAGCGTATGGTGACTTTCAGGGCATGGCCAGGGCCTTGCTGCACCGCCAGCGTACCGTGCGCGCCATCGAGGCAGATGGTGCGGTAGTAGCAGCCGTCGGCCACCTGCTCCAGGCCGGTGATCGCGCGTGCGCTCAGGAACGCCAGCATGGCGGTCCAGTCGTAAGGAGGGCGATAACGCAGCAACAGCGTCACCCCGCCCTGCGCGGATTGCTCAGGCTGACTGCCATGGCGCAACGCGCTGGGCGGGCGTTGGTACAGATCCTGGAAGATTTCATTGAAACGGCGGATGCTGCCAAACCCGGCGGCGA
>NZ_JAGQEG010000171.1 GCF_018305005.1 Collimonas silvisoli | reverse complement strand
ATCGTACAGTTTTGGCGCAAGGCGCCAAACCCGGAATGCATCTCGGCGGCGGCGCAACGGGCCCAGGCTCTGGCTTGCGGATCATTGGGCCAGACGCCTTCATGACGCTCGGCCAGATATTCGACAATCCCCAGAGAATCCCACAAGGAAGTACCGTCATGGATCAGCGCCGGCACCTTGCCGGACGGCGAAAAGCTGCGGAACGTATCCCAGTTGGAACCCACCGCTTCATCCGTAAACGGCACAATGTGCTCGTTGAACGTCAACCCAAGTTCACGCATCAGCACCCATGGCCGCAAAGACCAGGATGAGTAATTTTTGTTGGCGATATACAGCTCATACATAGTGACAGACACTCCGTTTCGAGGTGTTATGGTTAAACGTAAACAGCGGGGCCTGGATTTAGCCGGCACGTTTTCAAATTGGCATTGCAGTTGCAGCATGGCATTTTATACGTTTCGAGATAAAAATACCGATGCGCTTGTAGCGCTACCCTATCGGCTGGGGCATGATGATCATGGCAACCGATAATTTTTTCATGACGATGAAGCAGCTCAACGTAAAGGCCAGGCACGACCATGCAAACCACCAGTAAACCGACCAGCTTCTTGCCGTCCGCACTACTGCGTTCATCACTGTTGCTGCTGGCGCTTAACGGCGGCGTCTGCAACGCCGCCGATCGTTATCTGATTGACCCGGAACATACTTTTTCGTATTTCGAGTACAACCATTGGGGTTTGTCGACGCAACGCAGCCGCTTCGACAGCACCACCGGCTCGATTGAAATCGACCAGGCCAGCCATAGCGGCAGCATCGACATTGAGATCGACGCGGCCTCGGTCAGCACCGGCAACGACGGGTTCAACCAGATCATGCGCTCCGGCGATTTCTTCGACGTTGCAAACTACCCGAAGATCAACTTCAAATCCTCCAGCCTGCACTTTGAAGAACAGCAATTGACGCAGGTCGACGGCGACCTGACGATCAGGGGCGTCACGCATCCGGTAACGCTGGAAATCCACAATTTCAATTGCCGCTTCATGCTCATCTACGGCAAGCAAGTCTGCGGCGCCAACGGCTCCGCCAAGATTCTACGCAGCGATTACAAGCTTGGGCGTTATGCCCCCTTCGTCAGCGATGCGGTGACGCTGCACATCGACGTCGAGGCTATCAAAGAATATAACGCGGCGGCGCCGAACTAAGGCAGCTAGCGGCAGCAACTGAGGCGGCCCGCACCGATAAGGCGAGCCGCAGACACCCGCCTCGGGAAAAGACTGCGTAAGCACCGCAATATCGTTCATACAGGAAGCACCTCCAGAATTACTTAAAAGACAATTCCAAAACATCTTGAATTAATATTTCTATAAAACCAATTCAATGTTACCTTTTGAGAATTGTCTTAACCATTGCGCCTATCTGCCCCGCTTGCCCTGTAGTTTACTCGTATGATATTAATCACTTAACATTGTCCGAATGCAAACCTAACAGCGCTATCAGAATGAGTAAAACCAAAAAAACCAGTGGCCCAAGCCCTTTGCAACGTGACCTGGCAAACCGGCTGATCCAGCAGATCACTACCGGTGAGTTACCCGCCGGAACGCATTTGACCGAAGAAGGCTTAGCAGAGCAGTTCGACGTTTCGCGAACTCCTGTCAAAGCGGCATTGCGCCTGGTGGCAGCGCAGGAGTTGCTGGATTATCACGTAAACAGCGGCTATTTCGTCAGCCCCAACGCCAAGTCGGAGAAAGCCGCGGAGCTGGCGGTCGGCGGCATCAGTGGCGACGCCTTGTATCTGCAGCTGATCGATGACCGTACCCACAATCGATTGCCCGACACGATGACGGAAACCGATTTTCTAGAGCGCTATTCGGTACCGCGCAGTTTGTTAAGAGGAACGCTGGTGCGCATGGCGGCTGACGGCCAGATCGAGAAACGCCGTGGCCAGGGATGGAGCTTTCCGCCGGCCATAGGCACGCCTGAACTGATGGCCGAAAGCTACCAGTTTCGCATCATGGTGGAGTGCGGCGGACTGCTGGAAAGCAGTTTCAGGATTGACGCCGTCCAGCTGCAAAGCAGCCGTCTGGCGCATGAAAAGCTGTTAGAGCAGGCGCCGGAAGAGTATTCAGCCACGGCATTTTTCGCCCTCAATGCCGCATTTCACGAAATGCTGGCGCGCTTTTCCAACAATCGCTTCGTGCAGCAGGCGGTACAACAGCAAAACCAGCTCAGGCGCCTGGGTGAACATGTCGCGTTTCACCGTGCTCCACGCCAGATCGACTCATGCAATGAGCATTTGCAAATCATCCGGGCACTGGAAAGCAACAACCGGGAATGGGCGGCCGCGTTGATGCGGCATCACCTGGACACTGCTAGTCAAATCTGATGTGAATCCAGCAGAAGCAGGCATGGGACGGCCTGTTAAATTATGCAGGCCCACCCGTTTTCCTGTTATTTTTGCTTAACTCAAAACCAAAAATACTACTGCACTAATCCCTGAAAAGAATCGAAACAGTAGCGCTGCTTCAAGGTCAGTTCTTCAAGGCCAATTCGTATGCGGCAGCTTGGCGTCCATGGCCGCCAGCCGGGCCTCCAATCCATGTATTTTTTGCAATAGATTGAGCACCACCGCCAGTCCGTGCGTATCCAGCTCAAAATCATCGCGCAAGCGGCGCGCGGTTCTGGCTAACACAATTGTCTGTGCGCGAAACACGTAGTCTGGCGCGGCGCTATGATCCGGCTCGATGGCGCCTATCGCCACCAGTTCCGCCAGCTCGGCATGGCTGAGCCCGGAAAATTCCGCCAGCTCGTCCAGTGAGCACAGTTCGATGTCGTTTAACCAAACGGCTTCTACTAACAGAGCAGTCATTGGCGCTCTCCTAACTAAGATGCTGACGTGGATTGAATTTCGATTCGGCTGCGAGCTGCTCGAACAGTTCACGCTCGCGCGCCGTAGGCGCCGGCGGCACTTCTATCCGCACCACCGCATATAGATTGCCCGACTCGCCGCCGGCAGACGGCAGACCGCGTTTGGCAAAGCGGAATTGCCGATTGGCGGCGGTGCCGGCGGGAATGTTCAGCTCAACCTGGCCACCCAGGGTCGGCACCAGCACGGCAGCGCCCAATACCGCTTCCCACGGCGTCAGGGGCAGATCGATATACAGATCTTTTCCGCTCACCCGGTACAGCGGATGCGGGATCAGTTTCATCACGACATACAAATCGCCGTGCTTGCCGCCGTCATGCCCTTGGCCGCCTTTGCCGGACAAACGCAACCGTTGACCGTCTTCCGCGCCCTTGGGCAGCCGTACCCGGTAGGTGCGCGGAACCCGGTGCAATTTGCCGTGCTCATCGTACTCGGGCATGCTCAGACGGACATCGGTCTCGCCGCCGTCATAGATCTGCTCCAAAGTGATGGGTGCATTGACTTCATAATCTTCACCCCTGGCCGGACGCGCTCTGGCGCCGGGTCCGCCACCTTGGCTCGATGCGGCGAAAGCAGCCAGGATATCGGCCATGTCGACATCGCCGAACGATGCGCCGTCGGCCGCGAATCCTTGCTGCCAGGAGTGTGGCGGCTCAACGTTTTCACCCGGCCGGTGGCTGCCTAGCTGGTCGTAGGCGGCGCGCTTTTCGCTGTCTTTCAGCGTTGCGTAAGCTTCGGCGATGTCCTTGAATTTTTCTTCCCCGGCTGGATCCTTGGAAACGTCCGGGTGGTATTTATGCGCCAGCTTGCGGTAGGCTTGCTTGATCTGGGCGGCGCTGGCCGTGCGCTCGACGCCTAGCGCGCTGTAGTAGTCTTTGAATTTCATTTCAGTTTTTCAAAAATTCGACAAAATTTCGGTTGAATTCCCTGAGTTGTTCGCGCAGCTGCTCATCGAGCAATTCACCGCTCTCGTTAAAGACCTTGCCGGCGCGCGACACCATCAAACGCCCGCCGAACCAGGGTTGCATGCCCAGCGTGCGCAATACCGGCAGCCATGCATTCTGCGACAGGACGGTGCCGAAACCTCCCGGCGAAGCGCCGATCAGCGCGACCCGGCGGCCGCTAAAGATGCGCGCGCTGTCGGCCGGCGGCCGCGACAACCAGTCGATCGCATTCTTGAATACGCCCGGGATGGAATTATTGTATTCCGGCGTCACCAGCAGCAGTGCATCGGCCACCGCTATTTGTTCTTTCAGCAGCGTCACGGCCGGCGGAATGCCCTCGGCTTGTTCGAGATCGCCGTCATACAAGGGAATGCCCTTGATCGTGCCGATTTCCAATTCCGCGCCAGCCGGCATCAAGCCAGCTGCCGCGCGCAGCAATGCGGCATTCAGAGAACCGCTGCGCAGGCTGCCTGCCACTCCAACGATTTTTGTCATGTGCATCTCCTCAGAACGGCTTATTGCGTGAATTAGCTGCTGGATCCAGCCTGGTTGGACTCAAGGTAGTCAGGATTTCGGTGCCTTGCCTGATGGTCTTGGTGACTGGCGTCTTTTCACAGATCTCGGCCAATCTGGCTATCTGCTCCGGGCTAAGCTGCGCCCCGAATGCGACCGTGCGGCCTATGCTTTCCCGCCCCTGCTCGTCGCGCGCAAAGTGCAGCCGCACATCGATCAGGCCGAGATCCCATTGTTTGCGATCGGCATACATGCGTAAGGTGAGAGAGGTGCAGGCGGCCAGCCCCGCCAGCAGCAATTCGTACGGTGCCGGGCCGCTATCGGTGCCGCCGTTGCTGAGCGGCTCGTCGGCCCGCAACTGGTGCGACCTGGCCTGAATTTGTTGGGCAAAGCCAGTAATGCTTTGCAGGTATACAGACGCCATGCACTCTCCAGATCAAGGTGAATTTGATATATAGAGACTATAACTGTTTTAGAAGATGGCGGTAACGGCAATCGGCAGCAACGGGGATGCCAGCCATGGCGGCACTAGGGCAGGCATACGTACGCTGCACGGTGCAATCAAAGCAGTTCGATCTGCTGGCGCAATATGACGCACGCTGCGCTAAGCTGCGCATGATCAACCGCCAGCCCGGTATTGAGGACAGCTTCAATGTGCAGCGCGGCGTTGACGGTTGCCGGCACGCGAAAAATCATCGCCGCCCCTTTCAGGCTATGCACCGTTTGCTGTATGGCGCAGTAATCGCGGCGCACGAGCGCCTGCTCGATGCTGACCAGATCTTGCCTGGCGCTCGCCAAAAACAGATCGTG
>NZ_JAGQEG010000170.1 GCF_018305005.1 Collimonas silvisoli | reverse complement strand
GGCGCCGGCATCGATCGCTGGCTGCGCCGCATGGTTTTGGCCAGCATCGTTCTGTTCGGCCTGGCGTCGGCGGCGCTTGCTGTCTGGAGCGGCAACCCGCTTGCCATCTATGTCAGCGTCGGCGTCTGGGGACTAGCCTTCGGCGGCGTCCCCACCTTGTTTCAGACTGCTTCCGCCAATGCCACCGGCGAGGCGGCGGACGTCGGCCAGGCGCTGATCGTCACCGCCTGGAATGCGGCGATCGCCGGCGGCGGCGCTGTGGGCGGGCTGCTGCTGGATAGCTATGGCGCGGCGAGTTTGCCATGGGCTTTGCTGCTGCTGTTGCTGGCGGCCTGGCTGATTGCATGGCGTGCATCGATGCATGGCTTTCCGCACAGCGTGCGTGTCTAGCCGGAATCTAGCCGGCAAAATGTTCGGCATACACCTGTGTCACCCATTCGACGAACACCTTGACTCTGGGCGATAGCTGATGATGGGATGGGTACAGCGCCAGCACCGGCAGCTCCGGGCAGGTTTGATCGCTTAACACCGCTACCAGCTGGCCTGTCTGCAAATACTTTTCTACCCGGAAGCGCGGCACCTGGATCAGGCCGAATCCCAACAGCGCGCATTGGGTGTAGGCGTCGGCGCTGTCGACCGCGATCCAGCCGCCGGCTTTGTATTCCTCTGCCTGGCCGTTGCGCAAGAAAGTGAAGGGATATTGAATATTGTGGTCGCGGCTGAAAAAACCGACTGCCTGATGCGCAGCAAGGTCGGCCGGGAGCAGGGGAGTACCCCAGCGCGCCAGGTATTGCGGACTGGCGCAGATGATTTCCGGCAAAGAAGCCAGCCGCCTTGCAACCAGCGAGGAATCCTTGGGCACGCCGACCCGCACCACGCAGTCGATGCCTTCGCCCACCAGATCGACCAGCCGGTCGCCGCTGCTGATCGCTATGTTCAGGCGCGGATAGCGCGCACGGAATTCAGCCAGCCGCGGCAGGATGATCTGGGTCGCGTGGGTGCCATGCAATCCCAGGCGCAGCACGCCGCTGGGATTGGCCGAGCTGGTGTCGAGCGACGCTTCGGCATCTTCCACGTCCGCCAGAATCCGGCAGCAGCGCTCGTAGAATGCGCGGCCGTCCAGTGTCGGCTTGACGTTGCGCGTAGTGCGTTCCAGCAGCCGGGTTCCCAGCCGCTGCTCCAGTTCCTTCATGGCATGGGTGGCGGTCGCCCGCGGCATGTCGAGCATGCCGGCTGCCTTGGTAAAGCTGCCTAGATCAACGATGTGGGTGAAGAGGCGCAATGCTTCAAGTCTGTCCATGGCGGTGCGTTGTCCTCGGCTGCTTAGCCTGCCTGGCCTGGATGTTCCCACTCGCCACGGGTCATCATATAGACGGCGGTATCCATCTCGTTCCATCTTTCTATGCCTTGAAACTGCATCCCCAAGCGTTGCATGACGCGCGCCGAGCCGGTGTTTTCCTGATGGCATACCGCGCATAGACGATCGCCGCCGATCGTCTCGAATGCAAACGCAGCCATCCGCCGTGCCGCCTCGGAAGCGTAACCTTGACGCCATTTGTCCTGCCGCAGTCGCCAGCCGATTTCCAGTGGATTGGCGGTGTCTCCGCCCAGATACTGAATGCAGCCGGAACCGATGATTTCTTCGCTATCGAGCTCGATAAAACTCCACCATGAAAACCCCCATTCAGCCCAGCGCGCCTTGACGCGCGCAATCGCCGCGGCGGTGTCCTCAAGCGTTTCCGGTTTGCCGGTGATGTAGCGCATCACTGCCGGATCGCGGTTGACGAGATTCAGCCCTATCAGGTGCGAGTCATTGAATGGTTCCAGGCGCAGGCGTTGTGTGGTTAGTATGGTCATTTGGATTACCTGGTTTTTAAGCGGCTTAAAAGCGGTCACTCGGCGATCCTGTAATTTTAATCAATCGCTCATGAGTAGATAGTAGAACGCCACGCTAATTAAATGGCGTTTTGTCATTCTGAATCGAAGATTGGGTTATGGATAAGAATAATTAAGCTTTCCTTCGGTCAGCAGTCGATTTCCCCGAGGTCAAACTCAACATTGGCCTTTCTTCGCATTGAAGACTCCCATCTCTTGTTCTCGGAAGCGGTCAATTTTGATGCCCCGAATTTCATGCCAGTTAACTTTCCAGCAATTATTTCCACAAAAATAGTGCAAATAATGCAATACTTATTATTTTGATACCGTCTCTCGCAGTCATTCTTTTCATTTGCGCATGGCTTCTTGTCGCTTTGACGGCCCGCAAGACCGGGTATGCACCACCGTAAGTGACCAGCCCTACTCTGACGTAACGACAATAAGGAAATGCATTCATGTTTGACTCTCCTCGCAGTCTCCGCGTTAAAAGTGAAGCAATCCCTGAGGTAATGGGGGCGCCGGCATTGATCCCGGTGAGTATCAAGGGCAGTGAATCCCTCAATAGCTTGTATGCCTATACAATCATCCTCAAAACGCCGGACGCCTTGGTCAATTTCGGATCAGCAGCCAACTATGATTTGGACGCATTCTTAGGCAAGGAACTGACGGTAGAAATCCAGTTGGAAGGCTCAGGCAGTTTTGTTGCAGGCATGCCGGGCGGCAGCGGGTTAGCCAACGCCGGTGCCGGTGTGCGTGAAATCTCCGGTCTCATCAGCACTGCGACCATATTGCGCCAGGTCGGGCGGTATGTGTTTTATGAAATCACGCTGGAGCCGTGGTTGAAATGGGCTGACGGCAACGCCGATTGCCGGATTTTCCAGGACAAATCCGTTGTCGAGATTCTGGACGAGGTGCTATCCAAGTACACTTTTCCGGTCGATAAGCGTCTTTTCGATACGTACCCCAAGCGAGATTACGTCACCCAGTTTTCGGAATCGGATTTCACTTTCTTCAGTAGACTGTGTGAAGTCGCGGGGATCAACTATTTCTTCGAGCACAAAGACGGCAAGCATCGCCTGGTGCTCACTGACGGCAACGCCGCGCATCAACCGTTTCATAGCGACGCCTATCACGTCCTGAACTACTACGGCGAAAAACCAAGGATCGACCAGGAATTCATCCATACGTTTTCACCCGCGCACCGTGTGACTCCGGGTCGCTACACCTCGCGCGATTACGACTATACCCGGCCGCGCAGCACGCTGGAAGTCAGCCACAACGACCATCGCGTCTCCGACCATAACGCCGAGGTCTACGAATATCACACGGATGCGCATTACGTACAGCCGAAAGCAGGCCCCCAGCAGGCGACCAACGATCCTTTGGAAGAGGGCAAGAAGAACGCCCGCATCCGCATGGAACGCCTGCGCAACAACGCCGAACGCGCCAGCGGCGCCGGCCATGTGCGTGCGTTGGTGCCGGGTTGCACCTTCACGCTGGGCCGGCATCCGGTTGGCAAAGCCAACATCGAATATCTGATCGTCGCCACACGCTTCGAGATGGAAGACGTCGCGCAGGAAACCCAGCGCCCGGACAGCGACCCGCAACAGTTTCGCGTCAATGTCGATTTTGAAGTCGTGCCGCTACGCGGCGAACAATACCGGCCCGAACGTGTCACGCCAAGACCGGCCATGCACATCCTCACCGCCATCGTGGTGGGGCCGGAAGATCAAAATATCTGGACTGACGCATTAGGCCGGATCAAGGTGCAATTCCAATGGGATCGTCTAGGGCAAGCCGATCAGAACAGCAGTTGCAGGGTAAGGGTGTCCAGCCCTTGGGCGGGCAATCAACTGGGGGCGAGTCATATCCCCAGGATGAAACAGGAAATCTTGATCGATTTCATCAGCGGCAATCCCGATTTGCCGATCTGCACCGGGCGCGTGCACAACCAAATGAATCTGCCGGCCTGGTCGTTGCCCGGCCAGAGCGCCTTGTCCGGTTTCCGCAGTCGCGAACTGACGCCGAATGGCGGCAACAGCGCCGCCGGCCGCAGCAATCATCTGGTGATGGATGACACTGAAGAGAAGATTCAAGTCCAGCTCAAGAGCGATCATCAGCACAGCCAGCTCAGTCTCGGCAATATCACCCGCATCGAAGACAACGCCGGTCGTAAAGATCCTAGAGGCCAAGGTTACGAATTGCGCACCGATGGTCACGGCGCGATCCGCGCTAAGGAGGGTTTGTTAATTACCACCGAAGGCCGCAGCAGCGCCCAAGCCCATATTACCGATATGGGCGAGACGGTACAGCGTCTGACGCAGGCCCGTGACCAGCATGAAAATCTGGCAGATCTGGCGCAACTGCATCAGGCTCAAGAGAATAACGGTGACCAAAGCGACGTCGCCAAGATCATCAAAACCCAGAACGACGCCATCAAGGGCAGCGGTGGCGATGCGAAAGCGGGGAGTTTCCCGGAACTGGCCGAACCGCATTTGATACTTGCCAGTCCTGCCGGCATCGAAACCACCACGCCGCAATCGACGCATATCGCCAGCGGCGAACATATTGCGTTGACCAGCGGGCAGCATGTGAGCTTATCGGTTGGACAGCGATTGCTGGCAAGCGTGAGGAAGGGGATACGGCTGTTCAGCTATAAATTCGGGATGAAACTGATCGCCGCCAGCGGCGACATCGATCTTCAGGCGCTGAAAGATAGCATCAACGTTCTCGCCAAGCTCAACATTACCCACACCGCCAATCGCATCACCATTACCGCGCAGGAAGAAGTGATGATCAACGGCGGCGGAAGTTATACCAAATGGGCTGCTGGCGGTATTGACAATGGCACCAGTGGCGCGTGGAA
Organism: Collimonas silvisoli; assembly: GCF_018305005.1. Taxonomy (GTDB): domain Bacteria; phylum Pseudomonadota; class Gammaproteobacteria; order Burkholderiales; family Burkholderiaceae_D; genus Collimonas; species Collimonas silvisoli. The sequence continues at coordinate 512 of NZ_JAGQEG010000170.1, read as the reverse complement.
AGTCCATGCAGCTAGTAGAAATTGGATTGGCCCGGCGAATTTGCCGCTACCCGCACTGGCTGCGCCGATTGTCGCGCCAGACCAGGCTAGCCTGCTGTTAAATATAACAGCGCATGGCAAACAAAGCCGCGCATTTGCCAACGAGCCTTACCAGCTCTATCAATCAGGCGCAAAGATAGCAAGTGGCATGACCAACGGGCATGGGCAGATTCTTATTCAAGATCATCAGAGCAGTACCACAGCCTATCAAGTCAAACTCAACGATGGGACGGCGCTGGATGTGCAAGTTCACCCGCAACTAGCCAACACCAACCCGCATCAGCTATCGAATCAAGGCTATCGTACGCATGTCATCGAGAGCCGCAACGACGCGCAATCCAAGGATGCATCATGAGCGATACGCTACCCAAGACAAATAAAAATAACACGACCCATATTGACTTAAAAGGGCGCTGCGCCACCGCCACAGTGCAATGGTTTTGTGAATTGGATCAAGCCAAACATCCGATTAC
>NZ_JAGQEG010000016.1 GCF_018305005.1 Collimonas silvisoli | reverse complement strand
CAAAATGCAGAAAACGGCCTTCTTCATCAATGCATCGCGCGGTGAACTAGTTGATGAAGCCGCGCTGGTTGAGGCGTTAAACAGCGGCCTGATCGCCGGTGCTGCAATGGATGTGGGACGGGCCGCCGACCAGATGCCCTCTCCCGAACTGGCTGCACATCCGCTAGTCGTGGCGACGCCGCATATCGGCGGCCTCACTCCACCCGCAGCAGAACATCAGGCAATGGACACCGTAGCCCAGGTTGCCGCACTGCTGGCAGGCCGCATGCCGCAAGGTGCCGTGAATGGTGCGGAAGCCTTTCGGCTTTCCCGGTACATACCTGAAGAAAGACAGTGATGACAGAAAATGCCTGCGACTGCCACATCCACATCTATGATTTGACGCGTTTTGCGTTGGCAGAATCGGCCACCTTCACCCCGCTGCCGGCCACTTGGCAGGAATACGAAAAAATCCAATCGGCTCTGGGGATATCCCGCTCACTTATTGTGCAGCCGACCGGATATGGCTTTGACAATCGCTGCACGCTGGATGCATTGCGCCAAGCTGGCGACCGCGCACGTGCCATAGTGGTGATACCACCAGATATTGGCGATACAGAATTGGTGGCGCTCGATAAAGCCGGTGTATGCGGTGTGCGTTTCATGATGGTGCCGGGCAGTGGTGGTATGTTGCAATGGGACATGCTAGTGACGATGGCCAAACGCATTGCGGCATTCGGCTGGAATATCAATCTACAGCTCGACGGCCGCGATCTGCCTCTTCACGAAGCGATGCTCCACGATTTACCTTGCAAACTGGTCATTGATCACAATGGCAAATTTCTTGAGCCTGTTAATACGGATCATCCTGCCGCCCGCAGCCTGTTGCGGCTGCTTGAGGGAGGCAACTGCTGGGTGAAACTGGCTGCTCCATATGAAACCTCAAAAATCGGCGCCCCGCATTATGACGACGTCAGCGTATTGGCAAAGATGTTTGCGAAAGCATATCCGGATCGCTGCTTGTGGGCTAGCAACTGGCCTCACCCCAATCGCAATCCTGCGCCGGACAACATGGCGTTGCTGGCATTACTGAAAAAGTGGGCACCATCCGATGAAATCCGCCACAAAATATTGGTAACCAACCCTGCTCATCTGTATCGATTTTAGTGACGGGAAAAGAAACTGTATCACACCGAAATCTGGCCGGAGCATTAGCAGCAGTAGAGAACTCATCTACAGCGAAGGACAACGAACGCCTTGCATGAGACCCTTGCTGGCGAAGTTCATGCGCCGCGCCCCATCACAGGAGATCGATCTATAACGTCAGCTACGCTTTATAGCGAATGGTGAAAATCCCTGACAGGTAGGCATCAGTTCGATGTTGTTGACGTTGATATGGGATGGCAAACTTGCGATCCAATACGCAGTTTCTGCAATATCTTCAGCAGTCAGTGACATCGTGCGTTCATACACTTTGGCCGCCGTCGCGTCATCGCCTTTGAAGCGCACGTTGGAAAACTCTGTGCCGCTGCACATTCCTGGCGCGATGTTGGTGGCGCGAACGCCTGTCCCAACCAGGTCGGCGCGTAAATTAAGCGTAAATTGCTCAACGAATGCCTTGCTGGCTCCATACACGTTGCTGCCTGGGCTAGGGAAATGACCGGCCAGCGAACCTATATTGATGACCAAGCCGGTGTCGCGCGTGACCATCGCCGGCAATACAGCGTGGGTCATTGTTACCAGGCCCGTGCAATTGGTGGCGATCATGGTTTCCCAGTCAGCGAGAGAAGATTCCTGGGCTGGGGTGGTGCCGAGTGCCAGACCAGCATTATTAATCAGCACGTCGATCTCACGCCACGCGCCGGATAGTGAGTTCAGCGCAGCATGAACCGAGGACTTGTCGCTGACATCAAGCGCCAGCGGAAGAGCGGCCTCGCCAAGCTCGTCGGCCAGTTCCCGCAAACGTTCAATGCGGCGTCCGGCGATGATTACTTTGTGCCCACGTTGAACGAAAAGTCGCGCCATCGCGGCGCCGAATCCGGCGCTCGCACCAGTGACAAAAATGATCATAATGAATTCAAGGTGAATAAGGCCTAGTACGGTCCGCGAATTGCCGCATGGATGCGTTCCCGATAAAAATCGGCCAACTCCCGATGCACTTCGGACGACAGCGCAGGCAGCTGCGAGGCACTACAATTTGCCTCCACTTGCGACGGCGAACTGGCTCCGGGAATAATGACTGAAACGGCGTCGTGATCGAGAATCCAGCGCAGCGCCATTTGCGCCATGGCCATTCCTTCGGGAACATGGGCAGCAACCTGTTCGGCGAGACTCACGCCGGTAGCAAACTCAATGCCGGCGAAGGTTTCACCGACATTGAACTGCTGACCATCGCGGTTGAAGTGGCGATGATCGCCGGCTCTGAACACTGTATCCCTTGTCATCTTGCCGCTAAGCAGACCGCTCGCGAGCGGCAGGCGCACAATGATGCCGACGCCTTTTTCCTGCGCGCACGGCAACAATTCTTGCAAAGGCTTTTGCCTGAAAATATTGAAAATGATTTGCAGCGATGTCAACCCCTGCTGCTCCAGGCAAACCAACCCTTCTTCCACGGTTTCGACACTGGCGCCAAAATGGGAGATCAATCCTTCATCGCGCAATTCGCGCAGCCAATCGAAAATTTTCCCTTCACGTAAGACCGCTAGCGGCACGCAGTGTAACTGTGTCAAATCCAGCCTGCTGACGCCAAGTCGTTCTATCGAACGCAACGTCGCACTGCGGACAGCGTCTCGCGTATACCCATTCGGGTAGATGGCGCCCCGCCCCAATTTCGTGGCGACGGTCACATCGTCATGCCGTCGCAGAAACTCACCAACGGATAGCTCGCTAGCGCCTTCGCCATACACATCCGCGGTATCGATAAAACGTACTCCGGCTCGATAGGCAGATTCGAGAATTTTCTGCGCGATATCATTGTCCCAGCTATTACCCCATCCGCCCCCTAATTGCCAGCACCCCAATCCAATTTCCGGAATTTCTACTCCACTGCGTCCAAGCTTTCGTAACTGCATTTCCGATCCATTCATTGGTGTTGTTGGGCCTTCATCCTGGAAGCAGTAAAAGGCTGCTTCCAGATATCGATAAGCGCGTGAAAATATTGAAAAGATGCTATATCGGCACGCTCACCTGTAAATTGATAAACTTACCGGAGCGACCGCCGCTTTGAGAATCATAGATAAGCGGAGTGAAAAAATCCAATTGCTAATTTTCCATCAGCAATATCCAATTTGATATGGTTCATTTTATGAATGCGCACCGTTGTTCGACGGAAAAATCGATGAAGCTTTCGTCTGGTATCCCTAAACGCCTTAGCCAACACCACTGCGATCAAACAATACGATGGACTCAAACATCGAGGTGATGAATCGGATGCCAGGCATCTGGCACACATTCTTCGTCTTGGGTTGCTTCCGGAAGGTCATATCATGCCGCGGCCGATGCGAGCGGTTCGCGACCTGGCGCGCAAGCGCATGCAATTGGTGCAGCAACGTACCGTCCAAATCCTTTCGATAGAAACCTGTCTGGCACAGCAAGCCAGTAAGTGGGTTGGGCTTTGAACCATCAAAATTGATTGGATATTGCGCAGTCTGCCATTGTTGTCTGTTCTGAGGAAATGAGTCGTCCGGATTGTGAGCCACCAGGGTCTGGAACCGCCAAGCGGTAGCCATAGAATTGCCCACCACTTGGACGCAAGACGGTACCGAGATGCTTCTGGGGCAGCTACGCTGCCAGGGTGGAGCAAGCGGTCATGCATCCACTTGATCCATATGGGTGACTGGTGCGATTCACGCAACCACACTACGAAGCAAAGGGCACGAAGTCAGACGCGGAAACCGCATAACAATGGCCGGATAAATTTGAAATATCGCGGAATATGGCGAGTAATAAATTCGTACCCTTTACAACGAACGACTAATGGGTGACCCACTTTGGAATGAACCCCTGGGGCTGAATCAAGGTTGGTCAAGAAGCTAAGACGCTTGCCGAGCGAGTTGTACTTCGAAATGGTTAGGCGATAGATAAACTCTCCAACGATGTCCCCTACCGACCACAACCGGACCTTGAAGCACTCGGCCAATTTGATATTGCTTTCGCAAATTTTTTACGGCGAGATCCTCTTTCCTGCCTACTGTCGCAAGACCGCGAAAATGCTCAATTCAAGCGAAGGACAAGGTGCGAGTCTGTCGTCGGGTGGTGCGGATCACGATGTCAACTTACGGAAATTTCCGCATGATCTCTTCGAAAAGCAGGCACCAGCTAGGCAGTTGTACCTGCTTCTAGCAAGGTTCCAGAAGGAACACGCCGTCAAAGTCGAGTAACAGGATCATCGGTGCTTGCAAGATCAGGATAGGCGTGTTTTGGGCGAAGGGGACGAACGCCGTGCATCCAAAGTGTCGGGAAGGATGGTCTCGATACAGTCGGCCAACGCCTCAACTCTCTCGCCCACGGTTCTTCCCAGCGGAGTCAAGGAATATTCCACATGGGGCGGTACAGTCCCATAAGACTTCCGATGAACCAACCCGTGCGCTTCCAGGCGCTTCAGGGTTTGCGACAACATTTTTTCGCTCACGCCGCCGACCATTCTGCGCAGCTCGCTGAAACGTCGAACGTCGCCCATCAGCACGATAAGCAGCAATACGCCCCAAGGACTCGTGACGTCTTTAAGCACCTCACGACAAGGGCAATCAGTTGATGTGAGTCCCCCGCGCCGGACTTGTGTGGAAAAGGACTCAGATGCGATCAGTTTGGTTTGCGTTGCCATCTCTGCACTAACCTTTCGGTGCGTACTTACGGAAAGTAAGGTAATGCATTATTGTAAGTGCCTTACCCAACCAAACCAAGGAATTTGTCATGATAGTTGTTACAGGAGCCACAGGGCGGCTCGGTCGTCTGGTAATTGAAAATCTTTTACGCACGGAACCCGCATCAAGCATCGTCGCTGTAGTTCGCGATCCAGCGAAGGCGGCCGATCTATCGATTCTCGGCGTTCAAGTCCGTCAGGCTGATTACACGCAGCCAGCGTCGCTTAGGACAGCGCTTGCTGGTGCGGATAAGCTACTACTTATATCTTCGAGCGAGCTCGGACAGCGCGCCTCTCACCACCGCGCCGTAATTGACGCGGCGATTTATTGTGAAGTCAAGTTGATCGGATACACGAGCGTTCTACACGCCAACACATCTCCGTTGGGGTTGGCGGATGAACACAACCAAACCGAGGCGATGCTTAAAGCTTCAGCCATTCCATTCGTTATCTTGCGCAATGGTTGGTACACCGAAAATTACACGATTTCAATTCCAACGGCGCTGGCTCACGGTGCGCTGATGGGTAGCGCCGGCGACGGACGAATTGCTTCGGCTGCGCGGGCTGACTATGCCGCCGCAGCCGCTTTGGCGATGACGCTTCCCGATCAAGCCGGACGGGTCTATGAACTGGCGGGGGATACTGCCTACACCTTGTCGGAGTTCGCGGCCGAAATCTCGCGGCAGTCAGGCAAGGCAGTCAGCTACATGAACCTGCCGCGTGCGGATTACAAATCGGCGCTCGTGGGCTTTGGCCTGCCCGAACCAATCGCGGACCTGCTCGCAGATTCTGACAGCGGCGCTTCGCAAGGCGGCCTTTTCGATGATAAGCGCCAGCTCAGTACATTGATCGGCCGCCCAACAACGCCGATGGCTGAGACGATTGCAGCGGAACTTAAGGCGTAGATAATTGTTGGCACATTGCTGCCAAGCCCATGCTTAGTCAACCAACGTGATGCGCCGCATTGCGCTGAGCTGTTGGTTGACTCAGCCTCTGTAGCGTCGAGGTTTGGCTGATGACCAATTGATTAATTTAGCTGGCCGTTTCAACGATCAGTTATTTGTTTTTCACAGGAGGTTCCAATGGGTATTCGATTTCTCAAGATCGCAGTAATCTATCTATTAATCGGCGCGTTACTTGGCGGCTATATGGGGGCGACCGAAAATTTTGCTTTGTCTCCAGTCCATGCGCATCTCGCGTTACTCGGCTGGGCTTCGCTCGCGCTTGCGGGTTTGATTTATCACATTTACCCGGCTGCAGCGCTGACGCTGCTCGCGCGACTTCATTTCTGGTTGCACAACATCGGCCTGCCATTTTTCATGCTCGGTCTCGGCTTGGTGCTTACCGGTCATACATCTGCAGTTCCAATCGTATCCATCTCTGCCGGCAGCGTCGTTATTGGCCTGGCAGCGTTCACCGCAAACGTTCTGATGAACGTGAAAGCTAATGCCGGCCGAGAGTAATCTGATTTGAAGGACCGTTTCTGCTGCATTGCAGACACTCAAGGAATCCAATTTGAGTTGAACTGCGGCCTTCACGTTCCGGCATGCCTTGTCAGATAAAATCACGATTTATACGCCTAACGTGCATTTCTCGTTATCGGAACAGGCAAGCGCTGTAAAAAATAGACCAGCGGAACACAAAGCAGGATGGATACGGCACTGCTGACGACACTCCAGCCGATGGCATAGGTGTAATCGCCAGGAATCATGTGCAGAGAAACCGCGACGCCACGCGTCAGGCTCAGGAAAATGAAATGCACCGGAAAAATTGTCAGCGTGTTTTTCGAAATCCAGCGGCTTATGCCCGACGTCGGCAACAGCGCGGAAACAGCAAATGTGGCGATGATTCCCAGCAAGGCGGTCAGCAGATAGAGTGCAGGCCGCTGGCCGAATAGCATGTTGGCGAGATCTACCCTGCCGTTAAACAGTTCGGCAAAAACAAGCAGCGCCGATGCAATCAACAGAATAATGAAAAGATAGCCTGCTTTTATATCGCTGAAAAAAATCTTCTCGCGGATATACTGCCCTAGCGCATAAAACGAGAGCGCTATCCACATGCTGTCCAGGCCCAATGGCAGTCTATACGGAAAAATTTTCCAGAGCAGCGTGACGACAAAGGCCAGAGCGGTAAACAGGCAGGCCGCAGCCGTCAAGCTCAGAAACTTGCGAGCAGCGTGATAAGTTATCGCGGTCAAGATCAGGCAGGGGAAGAACCAGAGCGGAGGATCGACAAAGAGATCCGATTCCAGCCCTGTAAACAAACCGACGATGGGCGCATGCCATGCCTGGCCGGCAGACAGCAAAGCCTTCGCGCCGACATTGCGCGTGACCAGCCAATACAGAAAAGCGAGCAAGAAAAATAGCAGATAAGGGATGGCTAAAGTCTGCAATACTTTTCCGGCATTGCGGTAAATAGTCGTTTCCAATTTTCCTGGCTTGATCAGAAATCCGGAAATGAAAAAAAACAAGGGAACGTGGAAGCTGAATATCAACTTCACGAGATAGTCCGGCAGCCCTCTGCTGTGACCGAGCACAACCAGAATCATGCCGATGGCCTTGGCATTGTCAATGAAGCCATAGCGATCGAATGAAGCCTGGAATGAAGCCTGATTGCGCGCTGAACGATAGATCGGTAAAAAAGGAAGCATGATTTATTCAGCGCAAGAAAAAAAGACTTTGCTTGTCACGCATTTGAGGCTAAACAATGGAGGGGTTCCCTAATAAGATATTGCTCAATGGAAGACGCCACCCGCTCTCTGATTTCATTTTTAAAAGCGCGCTTTCTTTGCGTCCTTTTGCGATGGCGAGTGTGAATTAACTCCAGCGGAGTTTCCGCGTAGGGGAGTTGAATTTTATAAAAATTCTTTTGCGGGATAGGATCGCCGTATTTTTCAAAGAATTTATCATACGAAAAATAAAATTTTTCACTCTGCGAAATCTGGTTTTTACTGGCAATGCCCAAGATCGTATTGAAGCCAAGGGCCAGCCCTACTCCACTTATCGCCGCCATCAACAATTGGGCCGGTTGAATATCACGGCAAGTTTTTGTGGCCTGCCGAATTTCCTCAAAGCCGTGCATTCCCTGGACGCTGGATACAACTACCACCTGATCGTCGGGAAGTTCGAATAAGCTGCCGTTGGCGATGACAAAAATCACGCGATAAATGCATACCAGATCCATTTTAAAGAGCAGGCACAAATCCCCTTCATGGTCGACGGTGTGCGGAAAATCCATCACTATTTCAAATGAAATGCCATCGATATACTGCTGCCAAAGCTGGGCGGGAGAGCTGGAAATATTATCAAGAAAATCGGTTTTGAAATTATGTTGAAGATAGGAATAGTGCGAAATCAATATCAACAAGCCGTTTCTTGCTGGAATATCAAAGGAGATGTAGTTTCTTAAATATTTATAAGTCAGCTCTGGCTTGCTATTGATCAGTTGCTTCGTTTGCTGGTGACTGAGAATACGGATAAATTTTAAATGTTGCCTGATATTCATGACAAACAACATCCCTCTGTGCCACGTCTTTGGTTTCAGCATCGAGCCCCTCAGCACGATATTCCTGGTAATTCTGGATGTGTTGGCAAAGAAAAATTTGAACGGAAGCTTTGAAATCGAATGCATGAGAAGATCCATATCGAAGCCCTTATCTAAAAGGGTGTTGGAAAAGGCAGAACCGCATCCGGCTTAGCAGCCAGAATCACGCGCTTGAACTCTGCCTGTATGCGCAACAACGCCGTTTCCGATTCGGCCTCAAAGCGCATCACTACAACCGGTGTCGTATTTGATGAACGCGCCAATCCGAATCCATCCGGATATTCGACGCGCAGGCCATCGATCTTGATGATTTCCTCAGCCCCGGGGAATTCCGCCTGCTCCTGCAATTTCTCTATCAATGTGAAATTCTCGCCTTCGGCCAGTTGCAATTGCAATTCAGGCGTGCTGATCGATTGAGGCAATGCGTTCAGCAGTGCCGACGGATCGCTCTCGCGGCTTAACAGTTCCAGCAGACGGACGCCTGCATACAGGCCGTCGTCAAAACCGTACCAGCGGTCCTTGAAAAACACGTGCCCACTCATCTCGCCACCGAGCGGCGCTCCGGTCTCGCGCATCTTGGCCTTCACCAAGGAATGCCCTGTCTTCCACATCAAGGGCTGGCCGCCGTGCTTGGCGATCCACGGCGCCAGATGGCGAGTGCATTTGACGTCGTATAAAATTTGCTGGCCGGGATGACGCGTCAGTACATCCGCAGCAAACAACATCAGCTGACGGTCCGGATAAATGATCCGGCCGTCTTTGGTGACCACGCCGAGACGATCGCCGTCGCCATCGAAGGCCAGGCCGAGTTCGGCATCGCCGCTTTGCAAGGCGCGAATCACATCCTGCAGATTCTCGGGATGAGCCGGGTCGGGATGATGGTTGGGAAACGTCCCATCCACTTCGCAAAACAACTCTTGCACCTCGCATCCGAGTGCCCGATACAAGTCGCCGGCAAAGGCGCCTGCGACGCCATTGCCGCAATCCAGCACGATCTTCATCGGCCGCGCCAACTTGACGTCGCTCAGGATGCGTTCGAGATAGGCGTTCCTGATGTCGTGAGTGCGGTAATTGCCTGCCTGCGCCAGCGCCGGCCTGGCGGCGGCATTGACGATCTCCTGATTGACGATCTCTTGATTAACAATTTCCTGATACAGCGCCTGTATCGTCTCGCCATGAATCGCTTCGCCAGCCAACACCATCTTGAAGCCGTTGTAATCGGGTGGATTATGGCTGCCGGTCACCATCACGCCGGATTGGGCGCCAAGCACATGGGTAGCAAAATAAACCATCGGCGTGGCGACCATGCCCATATCGATCACATCGACGCCGGCTTGCAGCAATCCGTCTGCCAGTGCGGCTGTCAATTCGGGGCCGGACAAACGCCCATCGCGGCCGATGACCACCGTGTTTTCCCCTTTTGCGCGGGAGGCAATCCCGAAAGCCCGGCCGATTTGATGCGCAATGCCGGCATCCAGCGTTTTGCCGACGATGCCGCGGATGTCGTAAGCCTTGAATATGGAGTTTTGGAGTGGGAGCATAATTTTAATGTGAGTGAAAGATAAATTTATCGAGGCCCGCCTGGGTTGCGCTCTCAGCTGCGCTTGTAGATATCGTCGAAACGAACGATGTCGTCCTCTCCCAGATAACCGCCGGACTGCACTTCGATCAGATGCAGCGGCATTTTTCCGGGATTTTCCAGGCGGTGCTTGACGCCTATCGGTATATAGGTGGATTCATTTTCGGTAAGCAGCTTTTCCTCATCACCGCAAATAATCCGCGCGGTTCCGGTGACCACCACCCAATGCTCGGCGCGGTGATGATGCATCTGCAGCGATAATTTGCCGCCGGGGTTAACCGTAATACGCTTGACCTGGAAGCGTTCGCCGGCGTCGATGCCCTCATAGTTGCCCCAGGGCCGATACACACGCGTATGATTCATGTGCTCACTGCGGCTGTTTTTCTTGAGATCTTCAACGATCTTCTTGACGCCCTGCACCTGGTCTTTGTGCACTACCAATACCGCATCCTTGGTTTCCACCACCACCAGGTCCTCGACGCCGATCACCGCGACAAAGCGATTCTCTGCGCGAACCATCGAATTCCGGACATCGTCCGTATACACGTCGCCACGCAACACATTGCCGTCGGCGTCGCCCTCCACGCCCTCCAGTATTTGCCACAGCGCCGACCAGGAACCGACGTCGCTCCAGCCGATATCGGCCGGCACCACCACTGCATGCCGGGTATGTTCCATCACGGCGTAATCGATAGATTCCGCCGGACAAACTGCAAATGAGGCTTCGTTCAAACGACAGAAATCAAGATCGTGATAAGCGCCATCGAAGGCCTTTTGACAGCTGTCCGCAATCGCCGGACGAAACTCTCGCAGCTCATCGAGGTAACGCGCCGCCTGGAATAAAAACATGCCGCTATTCCAGCTATACGCCTTATCTGCGACGAAACTCTCCGCTGTGGCACGGTCAGGCTTTTCAACGAATTGTTCGACGGCGTAACAGCCGGAGCCGGAGCCGGAGCCAGCGTCCCCCTGCCCTTGCACCGCGGCTTTGCCCCGGCGGATATAGCCATAGCCGGTTTCAGGGCCGGACGGCACGATGCCGAAGGTCACCAAGGCGCCGCTTTCGGCGGCCTTTACCGCACGCTGAACCGCCGCATGGAAGGCTGGCACGTCGCCGATCACATGATCGGCCGGCAGCACCAGCATCACTGCGTCCTTATCCTGTTGCAACAGATAATGCGCCGCCACGGCGACCGTCGGCGCGGTATTCTTGCTTTCCGGTTCCAGCAGGATATCGAGCGGAGCGACGCCGATGGCGCGCAGTTGTTCCGCCACCAGGAAACGATGTTCATTGCCGCAGGTCAGCAGCGGCGGCATTAATTCCGGCCAGTCCGACAGGCGCAGCAACGCTTCTTGCAGCATGGAGCGCTCCGAGCACAGCGGCAGCAGCTGCTTCGGCAACGCCTCGCGCGAGAGCGGCCACAGGCGCGTGCCGGAACCTCCGGCGAGGATGACGGGGTATATGTTCATAGCTCGCTCATTGACAAAGATGCTGCATTTTCCAAATGTCTTTCCGGCAGCCGGTCGCGTGCATCGCCCCAGTTCTGATCGCTTGCTTCCGGCAATTTGCGCATGTTGCCGGCGCGGTCCACGCTATATTCCTTGACCACGATGACTTCATCCAGATGGGCGTTATCGAGGATCCGGGTGTATTCAAACAACACGCTGCGCACCACTTCCGCGCCGGCGCATAGATGGCTGCCATGGCCGATCCAGGTCGGGCCGACGATTTTGCAACCGGCTTCGATCTTGCATCCCGAACCGATGTACACCGGGCCTTCGATTGTCGTCCCGTCCCAATCTATGGAGGTGTTAAGGCCGACCCACAGGCCGTCGGCGATTTGCTTGCCAGGCACCTCCAGTTGCGCCACCTCGCCCTGCAATACACTTTGCAGCACGCTCCAGAAATCGGTCACGCTGCCGATATCGATCCAGTTGAAAAAACGCTGCTGCGCATAAAACGGCATGCCCTTTTGCGCCATCAGCGGAAACAGTTCGGAACCGATGTCGAACACAGTGTCGGCCGGAATCAGGTCGATGACTTCCGGCTCGAAGATATAGATGCCGGTGCTGGCAAAATTGGATAAGGCGTCTTCCCGCTCCGGCTTTTCCTGGAACGACTGCACCCGGCCATCCTGATCCGTCACCACTACGCCGTAGTTGTGCACTTTGTCCCACGGCACTTCCTTGGTAATCACGCTGGCCAGCGCCCCTTTTCGCTTGTGCTCGAACAGCGCGGAGGTGAGATCGAGATCGATCAGGGCGTCGCCGCATATCACGATGGTGGTTTCGTCGAAAAAATTCGCGAACTGCTGGATCTTCTTGATGCCGCCGGCCGAGCCCAAGGGCTCAGGCACCACTTCGCCGCTATCGTTGACGTAGCCCTCGAAGGAGTAGCCGATCTGCACTCCAAACTGGTTGCCATCGCCGAAATACTCTTCGATCTTGTGGTGCAGATAACTGACATTCACCATGATGTCGCGCACGCCGTAGCTGGCAAGGTATTCGACCAGGTAAGCCATTACCGGCTTGCCCAGGATCGGAATCATCGGCTTCGGCAGATCGTAGGTCAATGGACGGACACGCGTGCCCTTGCCGGCAGCTAGAATCATTGCTTTCATGTTTCCTACCTCATAAAAAAATCGTTAAAAATAAGATCGGGCGCCGCAGGCTGTTATCGACCGGCCGGCAAGCACCCAACCATCCACTTCAAGTCTGGCGATTGCCTTCGCGATATTTGTTGCACAAAATCAGGAACGTCATGATGTCGATGGTGTAGCGGCGCAATAATCGCCGCGGCTCAAGGCACAGCCGATACAGCCATTCGAGGCGGATGCGCTGCACCAGGAGCGGCGCGCGCGGCTTGTCGCCGCTCCAGAAATCGAACAGCGCGCCGACACCGATAACCACATTTGCATTGAGGGACTGGCGGTGGGCGAGAATCCACTCTTCCTGAATCGGATTGCCAAGCGCCACCAGCACAACTTGTGCTTGCGAGCGGTTGATCGACTCAACCAGCGTTGCGCGATTGGCTGTCATGCCGTGGTAGCCGTCGCAGCAGCCGACTACCGTCTGGTTCAAGGCCGTGCTGACATGATCCGCGGATTTTTTCAGCACCTCCGGCTTGCCGCCCAGCATAAACACGCGCATCGGCCTTCTCGCAGCGGAAAATAGCTGCGGCATGAAATCGGTGCCGTTCAGGTTTTCCTTGAATGCTTCGCGGCGAAACAGAAATGCCGCGATATCCATGCCAACGCCGTCATTCACAACTGTCACCGAACCTCTCTTGATCTTGTCAAGCAGGCTGCGGCATTGAACAATAAAATTGGCGTTGGCAAAAAACAGCGTCGCCTTTTTATTGGCCCACACCGTGCGCAACAGGTACCTGGTCAACACCGGTGAAGTGGTTTTAACCACCGGATAACCGGCGATCGGAATGATCTTTTCCGCTTTCATGGACAGCTCCTTCATAACAGCAATACTTAAAAAAATGCCGGAATCTTATTCAGCCTCAGTCAACCTTAATCAGGGCTATTCGGCCTCGAACCATCATGCCGCCGCATTGCAGCTCACCGCGCAAAGAAACGGCGCAGCCGGGTCAGCGAAAGCACCAATCCGTGCCAGGAACCGTTGACCGCTCTGATGCGCCATCCTGTGACGATCACCATGAACGGATACAGCAAACAGGCAAGCAGAATTCCACCGCCGACCAAGGTCACATTGGCGAAGTGCTGCGGCATCAGCGACAAATAGGCGCCTAGACCCAGAAACAAAATCACGCTTCCCACCAGCGGCGGCGCCAGCGCGTACCACGCCATGCGCAGGCTCAAGCCAAGCGCCCGGTTCAGCAGCCGTTGCGACACCGGAAACACCAGCAGGTAGGCAGCGCAAAACGACAGGCTCATGCCGAGCAGGCCGAATCGGTAGAAGACCGCGGCCAGCACGGTCGCCAGCGTCAATTGCGCGACGCCAAGCAGCACCGGAATGCGATTTTTTCCCATTGCGAAGAACAAGTAATCATTCAATTGCACAATCGACGAGATCAGATACAGCAGCGCCAGAGCGCCAACGGTCGGCGCCGCCGGCAACCATTTTTCGCCGAAAACAGCCACGACCAAAGGCATCGCCAGCACGCCCTGGAAACACAGCAAGGGGGCAACGCAAAACAGCGTGATGCCGAGAATTTTCAGATATCCGCGGCGCAGCGCAGCCAGGTCCGTCCCGGCGTCGGAGAACACCGGCAGCGCGACCCTGTGCATGGAGCTTGAGATGACCAGGTACACAGCCGAGGTCATGCGCTTCGCCAGGTTGTACAGGCCGGTGGCGTACGGCCCCAGAAAAATGCCGACCAGCAGGGAGTCGCCATTGGCGTTGGCAAATCCCAGAATGCCGCTCAGCCCCACCTGCCGGATATCGCTCCAGTATTTGCGTGTCAGCACGCTGTCAAAGACCACCCGCGGCAGCCAACGGCTCTGCATCACGACCAGCACCAAAGCCAGGCCCGACGCCGTTACCTGCTGCACCACCAGCGACATCGCCCCCCAGCCGCTGGCCGCCAGCACGATGCCGATAGCACCGCCGGCGGTTACCGAAAAAATCGAACGGATTGCAAGCTGCCGGAACATCATGTTGCGCACCAGCCGCGCCTCATAAGCCCGCACCAGGCCGAAAAACAGCACTGAGACGCTCATGCCCTGCAACACCGTTTTCAGTTCCGGCGCGCGAAACAGGGACGAAACCGCGCCTGCCGAAAAAAACATCGCTCCGGCCAGCAGCAAGCCAACTACCGTGCAACACGTAAATACCCAGGAATACAGCCTGTCGTCTGGTATGGCGGTACGCACCACGGGCATGGCGATGGCGTCGAACACCACCAGCCGGGTGAACAAAATGAAGAGATGGGCAATCGTCAGCAAGCCGAAGGCGTCCGGCGTCAGAAAGCGCGCCAGAACCGCAAAGACAGCGAATGACAGGACTTGCTGCGCGAGGTTATCCACGATCGACCAGATCGATCCGGACGCCAGGCCGCCGCCGGGGTTGTTCTGACTCATCGGACTCCCGTTTCTGTAAGAATTTCCAGCATGGATGTTCCTTCCCCCGCTCCTTCCGCCATTCCTTCCGCCGCTCTCTCCATCCGCCTCGATTGGGCGGCGCGCAGCATGCCGGCCCTAACCACGCCAGCCCTGCACGCGCGCCAGCACGCTGACGTATTTGAAGCGCGCCTTCGGGAAATCGCCCCTCGCCATCGCGAATAGCATCCCGCAGCAAGTACGCAGGCAGGTACCCGGGAAATACCAGGGCGGATAATCGTTGATCCGCATCACATGGCCGATCCCGGTCTCATATTTCTTTTGCCGGTCGCAGGCGTTGAGATCGAAATCGCTGGTCTTGACCGGATGGTGCAAGGTCATTTCGACCAGGAATTTCAGCTTGAAGCCATGCCGCAGGCTGCGCAGCAGATAATCGGTGCCCTCCGCTGCCCCCCAAGCCGTGCCGGCGCCGACTCCCAGCGATTCGTTGAACCGGCCGACTGCATCGACCACGCGGCGGCGCAGGAAAATACTGAATTCAATCGCGCCGCGCCACACGTTATAGCGATTCAGCAAGACGCTGCTTTCCAGCCAGCGCCCCTCGGTACGGCCTTCGCCATCGGTGAAACGTCCGGTAATTCCATCCAGTTCAGGATGGCTGTTCAATACGGTGGCCGCCTCTTGCAACAAACCGTCCGGATACCAGCAATCGTCGTCGGGAAAGGTAATCACGTCGCCATCGGCGAACTCCAGGCCGGCATTGCGTGCGCGCGACACGCCACGCACGGCCGAGCGCAGATGCCGGACCGGAAACCTCTCGCGATACGCAGCCAGCATCTGCACCAGCCTGTCGTCGTGGTTTTGATCGACCACGATCAATTCGAAATTCCGATAATCCTGAGCGTCCAGCGATGCTAAAAGCCTGGCGACTTCGTCGGAGCGTCCTACCGTAGCTAACACCAATGAAAATTTCATCTAGATTCCTTTTGCTGTTAAGGCGCCATGTAATTTTTCAGAATTGCCATTTGCGGCCTGTCGCCGTTGCTGTCGGGCTGGAGGCTGAATGGATAAGTCCCCAGCCACTTGCCGGCGGCCCAGTAAGTCCAGCCGCCCCAGGCAGAACTGCCTTGCATGCCATCCAGAATTGCGGTCAGGGCCTTTAAGCACTGGTCGTTGACGGCGACACCGAACTCGCCCAGAAACAGGCGCTGCCGGGTCGAGTTGGCCCATAGCGTGAGGTTTGCCATGATCGCGCTCAGGCGTGCGGGGTCGATGCAGGTGTTGGCGGTTCCAGAGAAATCGGCGTCTGCGTATTGATGTACTTCGATCATGTAATTATTCGCAGGATCGTGAAACGCGCGGAATGCATCGGCGTTCGAGACGCCGTTATCTTTCGCATCCCACGAATGGGCGCCGCTCCAGCCGCCGCCGGGAACCAGAATCAGATGTTTCGAGCCGCGCCGGCGCAAGATGTTAAGCGTCTCCTGCGCAATGGAGGCCCAGGTCGCCACCGGCAGTTTGGCCGGTTCATTCATCAGGCCGAACGCCGTGCTGGCGGAGTCCGGGAACGCCGCCAGCAAGCGCCGCCACAAATCGTAGAAAGCCGCGCGCGGCACCTCGGACGAACCGATAGGATTGCCGCGATACTGGCCGAAATTGTGGACATCGAGAACCACGCAGACTCCCAGCGATTGCGCGGAAGCTACGCTGTCCTTTATCCTCTGCAATTCAGCCGCATCAAGTGCGCCGAATAATTGCGGTTGCAGCCGTTCCCACAGGAACGGCAGGCGAAAAGTATTCATGCCCAGCGATTGGAAATGGCGCATGTCGGCAGCATCGGGATAGACGTAATCCTTGAAGATAGTCCCTGGCAATTTATCCGCAGCGAACTCGGCGCCGCTCAGATTGACGCCGGCCATGCGTTTGCCGTCCAGGCAATTGGCGGCCGCCAGATCGCACAACAGGATCGATCCGAGGGCCAGCGCTATGGCTAACGCCCGGCGCCAGATTGGCGGCGGCGGGCAGGCGCTGCCACGCGCCCGATGCGACAACAGATTCGGCAAGAATTTCATCATCTGGTCTCACTTTCAACGGAGAGGGGTTGAGGTTGGGCGCGGGTCGCCAGCGGAAAGAGCGGAATGAATTTTCGTTTGAAGAGATTGCCCATGGATTTGATCAGCCGTGCTCCGGGCCTTTCCACCAGTTGATAGTTGAGCCATGAGAACAGCAGCAGCAGAACCACAAAGGGGATCAGGAAGGCAATCTGAAACAGGGGTGAAGACGACAGCGGAAAAAATTTATGACAGAGATAAATGATCGGCATGTGCAGCAGATAAATCGAGAAGCTGCACTCACCGCATAAAACAATCGCCCGGTTTTCGAAGAAAAATCCGCCCAGCGCGGATGGAAACGAAAAACCGAAGACCAGGAAGGAACCGAAGACGGCGGTCAATATGCTGCTATAAAACTCCTTGTTGCTGGAAAAAGGAAGGGCTATCCACCCGCTCTCCATCAAGACCATCGCGGCCAGCAACAAGCCATGCAGGATGATGAGCGATGTCCGGCCCTGGTTCTCGGCCTTGATTTTCGAACGGATTATTCCGGCGATCACGCCAAACAGAAAATAATGCAGTTTTGCGCCGACAAAGGTGCCTGGAAAGACATCCCGATACGACAAGAGAATCATGCCGCCAAAGGTCAGGAATGCCAGTCCGAGGATATCGAAGCGCGTCAGGTAGCGGCTGGCAGCGGCCCACACCAGGACGAACAGGAAATAGAATTCGACTTCGGGCGTGATACTCCAGAACACCGACACATTGCCCGAAAACAGAATGTGACGAAGGATGTTCTTGCTCGATATGCCATATACGAAATTCGGATCGATGCCGGTGTAGATGAAATAAGAGAACAGGAGGATGACAAGATAGGCCGGCGCAATTCTTGAAAACCTGGAAAACGCGTAATCGGTCACGCTCAGGACCGAAAATTTCTTTCCAAGATACAGATAGGCCATCAGGAAGCCGCTTAATGAAAAGAAAATCATCACGCCGATTTCGCCGGAAAAATTGACTTTCCAGGGCAGGGAAAACCAGTCCACCGAATGGCCGTACACAACCAGCAGCGCCGCCAGCCCGCGCAAGCCTGTGATTGCATCGATTCTTGTTTTATCCATGGCCGCCATCAGATATCTTCAGTTCAGGTGGGTTTAAGCCACCAGCCTCTTGTAAACATCGACATATTTATCCGCTATCCGCCGCCAGTTATAGCGATCCGCGAACTGCTGCACCTGCACCCGTCTGAGCGCATATTCCGCTTGCGTTTCCGCATGCAATTTCAAGAGGCCGGCGATATTGTCTGCGCCGTTTCCTGGCGCCAGCAGCAGTCCGATCCTTGATTGTTCGATCAGATGGCGAAACGGCGGGATGTCGCTCAACACCGGCGTCAGTCCGGCGCTCATCGCTTCAATCGGCGCGATGCCAAAACCTTCATGCCGCGACAGGCAGATGAAATAGCTGGATTGTCCGATCAGCGCCGCCAGTTCGTGATCGGCCGGATTCGGCACTATCTGCACCAGGCCGCCAAGCTGCTGCTGAGCCACCACGGCGCGCAGTTCCTCGGCCGTGTGATCGTATTCGCGGCCGGCGATGATCAGCTTCCAGCCTGCTTCGCGCGTGGCCAGTTGCTTGAATAAGGCCAGTGTTTCCAGCAAACCTTTGTTGACCGACCAGCGGCCGAAATAGATCAGCGTCTGCTTCGGCGCGGACGCCGCCTGGCCGCTGTATTTTTCGACGTTGACGCCGTTTTCAATCACGGCCAGTTTTGGCGGCTTGACGATTTTTTTAAAGATATCGCCATCGTTATCGCTGGTGGCAATGATCTTGTCGTAAGCCATGGACGAAGCGCGGGTTACCGTATTGAAGTAGATTTTTTTCAGATTCGACGCAAACTTCGTATGAAAAAAGCCGCCGTGCGTCGAAGCAACCAAGGGCCGCCGATGTAAGGACTTGGTCAGCGCCAGATAGTCGAAAAAGAAATCGACGCCATGCACATGAATCACATCGGCGTCCGCCACATGCTCCAGCACCTGAGGACAAAGCGGATATCTGCTGCTGCCGTGGAACGGCAGCCGCACCACGCCAACGCCGTTGACCTGCGCTTCAGGAGCGAGAAATTCGGCAGAGTTTCTGAACAGCCGGTTGAGCGTGACGATCTTGGGAATCTGGCCGTGGTGCTCGCGCTGCTGGCGGGCGATATTCTGGACCACGTCTTCCATGCCGCCTATGGACGGCGCATACTGACGCACGATGTGCACGACTTTAATAGACATTTTTGCTTCCTGTTTTGGTTTCATGTTAGATGGCAGACGGTTGTGAGGCGGTTGCGGTTGCAGGCGACGCCGCCAGAACGTCCTTCGGACGGCCGGCGGCGCAGCCGACCAGGAACCACAGAATGCCGGCGGTTTTCAACGCGAACAGAGAAGTGCCGCTGACGCACAGGATCAGAGACATGTACAGCGTGATGTAGGCGCGGAACCGGTCGCCTCTCTCGTCTGCCATCTTCAGCATCCAGAACACGCCCCATAGAAAAATGCATAGCAGCGCGCCGAGCCGCGTGAGCAAAGAGGGATAGCCCATGTCGCCGAAACTGATATTGAATCCGTCGAGGCCGAATATCATGCCCAGATCCAGATTCGACAATGTCTTGCCGCTCACGAAAAGACGGCCCAGGACGCTGTCGCTGTAGTGGCCGCCAAACACCGTCGCGAGCAGCAATAGCAGCGCCACGCTAAGTAAAGGGAGAACGATCATCCAGGCATAGTTTCGGCCCAGCGGCAGGCAGCGCATCACAAGCAGCGCGGCAACCGTGATCATGCCGTAGCGCGAATCGCTCAAGGCAATCATGGTGACGGCGGCCAGCAGGAAAAAAATCATTTCCTTGATCTCGTCGCGCCGCTTCGACAAGCCCCAGGCGGCGACGATGACCGCAAAATTGCCGAGTGAAACGGGCTCCAGAAAGATCGACGAAATCCGGTGGTTGCCAATCAGCGAAGGCAAGATCGTGCGCCCGATTCCTTCGGGCCGCATGCCGTTCAAGCCCAGCACGCTGTCTTTTGCCCAGTTGGATCCGGCAGCCAGGCCGCCCTGGTTGACGTAATAGGAAAAAATATTGAAGACCCGCGAAAACCAGTCGAGGAAGAACAATTCGAAGAATCCGAAAGCCAGCACCACCAAAACCATCAGCTTCAGCAGGCGATCGGTATAGTTGACATCGCCGATTTCCCGTCCGAGCCCATAGAACAGGATAGGAATCATCACATCCCTGAATCCTTTCGGGTCCAGCTGATTGCGCAAGATCGCCATCAGGAGCAGGTAGGCGGCCACCAAGCTTGCAACGGCAACGAATTCAAGCCGGATGCGCTTGATCAGAATGGCGATGCATGCGATGTAGATGAGGGCTTCGGCGAGTCCCACGCCGGCAACGGAAATGGCATGAACATTCGTATGAACCGCACATAAGACCGCCTGATACACCAGCGCGAACATCAGAATCCAGAACGCCATCCGCCCCGCCGGCAAGGGCGAACCGGCTTGGCCAGGGAAAATGAAATTCTTGATGTTTGAATAAAAATTCATACGCTTATGTCCTGATTTATGTTCTGACTCATATCCGTTCACGCTCTCATCAGAAACTCACCATCACCGAGCCGACGACTTCCGTGCCGCTGCGCCGGAACTGATCGCTCAAAGCGGCGAGATCGGCGATGCGGGTATGATCCTTGCGGACCACCAGCAGCACGCCGCCGGCGCGGGCGGCAATGGTCAAGACATCGGCTGCGCTAGAGAACGCCGGCGTGTCATACAGAATGATGTCGAAACGATCGCACAAGGTTTCATTCATAAGGACGAAGCTGGAGCGATTGATCAGTTCCTGAGGATTGGGCACCAGCGATCCGGCCGGCAATAGCGAGAGGTCGATGAACGATTCGGCCATCGCCAGCATGTCCAGGCCGGCGCGCCCGGCCAGGACATCGGCCAGCCCCAGCCCACTCTCGGCGGCCAGATTGAATATCTTGTGCTGACGTGGATGGCGCAAATTCGCATCGACCAGCAGCGTCTGCTCGCCGAGCTGCGAAAACACGACGGCCAGATTTGCCGCCAGCAGGCTGGCGCCGTCCCCCGAGTTAACGCCGGCAATCGCCAGGGTCTTGCGGCCTGGACGGAACCAGCGCAGCATCAACTCGCTGCGCACCGAGCGCAGCATTTCCACTTCCGCGCTGAACGGCTGATAGGCGGCCATCAGCGTCGACGGATAATTGCCGCTGCCCGCCTGCAGATAGGGGTAATCGAATTGACGCGCCAGCACCTGCTGGATATCAGCCTCGCTAACCAGCCCCAGGCGTTGCGCCGCCTCGCCGAAGCGCAGCCCCTCGGCCTTTTGCAGACGGCGCACGCTTTCCACTTCTTCCAGCGTCATCTTGCCCTGCTCGACCAGCATGCGGCCCATGTTGACGTCCCTGCGGGACGCCGCGGCAGCACTGGCGATAGAACTTACCGGATTGCTCATTTTGTCCAACCTTTCCAGCTTGCGCGCGTTCATTGCGATAAAAATAATTTGGAGAATCCGAATCTTCTCGGCTGCTTGCCCCAGGTGATGCTGCCGAGTACCGGCGCCTTCAGGACGTTGACCAGATCGGCGCTGGAGCGCACGCGCCGGTTCGCCAGTTCAGCCAGCACCGCCAAGGCCAGTCCAAGCATGGCGCCGAGCACTACCGACAGCACCACGTTCAACGCCACATTGGGGCTGACCGGAAACATCGGCGCCGCCGCCGGATTGAGCACCGAGACATCGGATTGATTCGACTGTCCTTCGAGTTCGCTCTGCGTCAGGCGCAGATTGGCGGCGTCGTATGCATGCTGCGCACTTTCGACATCCTTGACCATCACCGACAGCTCATCGCGAGCGCGGTTGAGCTGCAGCACCTTGGCCGTCTGGGCGGCCAGCGCGGCGCGCACCTCCGCCTCGCGCTGGCGCAAGATGCGGCCGTTATTCGCAACGCCGTTGTTGGTTGCACTGATATTGCTGTTGAGCTCGGCGCGCAGCCGGTCGACCTCGGCTTTGGCGGCCTGGTACTGCGGATGATTTACGTCCAGATTCTTGGATAGCTGGGCGAATTTTCCTTCCGCCTGCGCCAATGACGATTTCAGATTTTGAATCAGCGTGTTCGATATCACATCCGGCGAGTCCCTGCCGCCGCTGCCCATCGCCTGATTGCCGCGCGACGACGCTTCCGCTGCCTGCCCCTGCGCCTGCACCAGTTGGCTGGACAAATCGTTCAAGCGCGCCGATTCGACGTCGAGACGGTTGTCGGTACTGACCAGGCCATGCTCTTGCTGGTATTTGGATAGCTTGCTTTGCGCCTGTTCCAGGTCGGCGCGCAAGGTCTTGACCTGTTCGGTGAAATACTTGGCGGCCTGCTGCAAAGGTTCAACCTTGATTTGCAGATTGAGTTGCTGGTAAGCCGTCGCAAAGCCGTTGGCAACCGCTGCGACAAATGCCGGATCGCTGCCCTTGGCGGTGATTTCGATCATGCTGCTTTCGCGCGACGGCGATACCTCCACCATCTTCAGCAAGGAATCGGCCAGCCATTCGCGGATCGAGCCATTGCCGTTCGCGAATTTCTGGAAGCGCTGCTTAAAGCCTGGCTGCTGCGCCAGTCCAAGATTGTCGACCGCCTTCAAGGCGACCCGCCGGCTGGTGACGATATCGATCTGGGTCGCCATGTAGCCGGACACCAGCTGCGCCGGCAGGACATGGCCGGACACCGGGTCGGTGCCCTTGTAATTGAGCAGCAGCGTGGTTGAGGTCTTGTAGATTTTTGGCAGCGCAAGGCTGACGGCCGCGGTGGCAGTTATCGTCACCAGCAATGTCAATAAAATGACCTTGTAGCGAGCCCGCAGAATGATTAGAAGCTGAGAAAAAGTCATGGGAGCTCCTCTCCGGTAATGGCATGGAAAAAAGTCAATGCCAAACGCAATTCAAAACGCAATACAGAACGCAAGGCATCAGCCTCAATGAGATAGATCAAAACAAGCTCTCTTTCACATACACAACGTCGTCCGCCTGCAGCGCTTCGTCCTGTTTCGCATCTATCTCCTGCAGGTTGCCCTTGGCGTCGCGGCGCTTGATGCGCATGCCGCGCTGGGTTCCGCGCGGCGTCAGGCCGCCGCCGACCGACAGCGCCTGGATCACGGTCATATTGCGTTCCAGCTTGTAGCCGCCGGGATGCTGCACTTCACCGTAGATATAAAACCTGGGAGCGCGCTCCACGTAAACCACGTCGCCGTTGCTCAGGTCAAGATTCGATTTCATATCGGCCGACTGAATCATTTCAGCCAGATTGACGACCTGCTTGGTGGTTTTTCCATTGCGGGTGCGGACCACAGTAGCGCTATCGCCGCCTTCGGGGCCGACGCCGCCCGCCACCGCCAGCATGTCGGTCACGCTGCGCTTGCCGCTGACCGGATAGCGGCCCGGATGCAGCACCTGGCCGAGCACCGACACCTGCTGGCTTTGCAGCTCGGTGACCATGATGTTGACTTCCGCCTTGCGCAGGAAGCCGCCGCCTGTCAGCAGGCCGGAGATCTTCTTTTCAGCGTCGGCGGTAGACAGGCCGCCGATACTGACATCGCCGATGAGCGGGAATGTAATGCTTCCCGCTTCGCTGACTTTTGTCTCCAGGCTCAAATCGGGATTCCCGAATACGGAAATTTTCAAGGCGTCGCCCGCCCCTAGCGGCGTATCGGCCGCCGCCGCGGAGATCGCGTAAATTGCCAGCAGCGTCGCCAGCAGGCATGCGTAGACTTGTTTCATCATTATCGTCATCCTGTTAAATTATTTTCCCTGCCACATCTTCATCTTGCTCATTTGACTTCCGCCTTGACTTCCGCCATCTCGCGGCCGCGGTTCCGGTTCTCTGCAGCGGCACTTTGCTTGCCGGGCAAACCGGCTGGCGCCGGCGATTCTTCCGCAGCCAGCCCGGCGCTCTTGTCGACGTATTCAAGTTTCGCCAAAGAACGCAAACGCGCGATTTCTGCGGCGGCAACTTCTTGCATCTTCTTGTTCAGCAGATAGCGCTCGATCTGCGCGCTGGCGATATCTCCCGTGACCGGGCTCTCTCTTAATTCAGTCAGTGCACAGAGCAGAGCCTGTTGGCCGTCTTGCATCACAAATAAATGATTCCTGCCCAGCTTCTTGATTTTTCCGATAATCTCCGCCGACAGGTCGGCGCTGGAGTAGGTAAGCTGGGTTTTCACATACGCGACGTTGTGCTGCTCCAGCCAGGCGGCCATTTGATTCAACGACTTTGCCGTGTCCATCTCCGCTTTGAGCGGCTCGCTGAAATCTTGTGCGGCTATGGCTAATTGTTCGATATCCAGAACCTTGCGATGCGCGAATAATTCCGGGTGATCTTGAAAATAAGCGTCGATCTCCGCTTTGGAAGGCTTGGCCAGGCTCTCTCCCTTGGCTTCCAGATACGCCTGCACAATCGCTTGCGTCTTGAAGCGCTCGATAACTTGAAGCAATTTCGGATCGCGATCGAGCTTTTTGCGCAGCGCCTCCTCCAGCAAAACCTGGCGGTCAATCAACGCTTCCAGGACCTGCTTGCGCGCCGGCCGCTGCGTGCCCTTTTCTTCCGCCGCACCGCTCGCATGCTGCAACTCTGCGTCAAGCTGCTGTGCCGTGATTTCATCGCCATTGACTCTGGCCAGTATCTTGCCGGTCTTTTTTTTCTGGTCGCCGCAAGCCGTCAAGCTGATTGCAGCAAGCAGCATCAGGGCGGCCATGCCTTTTCCGCGCAGCACGCCGCTAAACAGGCCGCCCATGACAGGAGGCATATAGTCGAATCGTTCAGAGCAACTCAAGAGTCGACTCCTATCAGTAAATCGGATTTCATAAAACCACTTTCCATGTTTCGAGCCGGTGAGAACTGCTGCCTGGCGAAGCATCAAGCAAGGCATCAAACACTAAGCTGCCCAATAGGTCTCGACCCGGAAAAGAAACCGATAGAGGTCCGCATGGGACGACGGCGTACCTGATACAGCACGAAGCAGAGCCCGACCAGGAGCAATGCCCAGCGCTCGGGCTTTTGCCGCGGCTGGGCCTGGAAATCCTTGAGGAAATAAAACAGCAAGTCGTCCGGATTGCTCAAACTGGAAGTTATTTTTCTAGGCCGGCCGCCGTCATCGGCACTGCGTGAAAAAGTCACTGCAACGGGAACCGCGCCGCGCCATTCATCGCTCGCTTCTCCGCTTGAGCCCGGAACAAGGGAAACGGTCGAAGCAGATCGCACCGGAGGCGTTGCCAATGTGGCTGGCGTCGCCTCGCCCGGATTGGCGCGCCCGGCGCTGGATGGATAAGCATCGATTGCCAGCAGGCGCTGGACGCCGGCCTCGGGCGTATTGATTTGAAAAACCGGAGTTGCCGCCAGTGCTGCATTGCTGGAAACCACTAGTGCGAAGCTCATCAACAACATGGTTCTTTGCATGATATTTCTCCCAAAAAAATCATCGGATTCAATACGCGCTGTCTTTTTTCAACACTTCCTTGATGGTGCGGAAGATGATCCACAGGTCCAGCGCCAACGACCAGTTACGCAAATACTCCAGATCGAATTCAATCCGCGAACGCATTTTGTCCAAGGTATCGGTCTCGCCGCGGTAGCCGTTCACCTGCGCCCATCCGGTAATTCCCGGTTTCACCTTATGCCGCAACATGTAGCCCTGGATCAGCTTGCGATACATCTCGTTGTGGGCGACAGCGTGCGGACGCGGACCGACGATGCTCATGCGGCCTTGCAATACATTGAAAAACTGCGGCAATTCGTCAAGCGATGTGCGGCGCAGAAAGCCGCCGAATTTGGTCACGCGCGCATCGTTCTTTTTTGCCTGATTGACCACGGCGCCGTCCTCGGTGACGGCCATCGAGCGAAATTTATAGACCACGATTTCTTCTCCGTTCAAGCCGTATCGGCGCTGGGCGAAAATGATCCGGCCCGGCGAAGAAAGTTTTACGCCTATCGCAATCACCAGCATGACCGGCAGCAGGATGATCTGGATCAGCAGCGCCAGGACAATATCGCTGCCACGTTTCACCACGCCGCGCAGACCGGTGAATGGGGTTTCGCAGATGCCGATTACCGGGATGCCGCCGACATGATCGAGGCGCGCCTGTATCAGTCCGAAGGTATAGATGTCGGGCACGAAGTACACCGAAGCCGTGGTATCCCGCAATTCGTCCATCAAGGCCAGCACCCTCGGCTGCGCCGACATTGGCAAGCAGATAAAGATGGTCTTGATCTTGTGTTCGCGTACATACGACCCAACTTCTGCGATGGGGCCGAGATAGGGACCGGTCAAGTCAGACGGCCGGCTGGCTTGATCGCGATCATCGAAGAATCCGCGCAAATCGATGCCAGCGTTGCTGCCTGAGGTCAGGCACTTGTGAATATCGGCGCCGGGCTCGTTGGAGCCGACGATCACTGCCGACCGGACTTCAAGTTTTTTCCCAAATCTGAATACCAGCATATGCGCCGTCGAGCGGCTCAGCAGCAGCGCGAAAGGCGCCAGCGCAAACCAGGTCCAGATGACGCCGTCGGAAAACTCATAGCGCAGCCCTGTCACCTGCCCCATCAACATCAGAACGGCGGCGATAATCAGCCAGCCGAAGAAGATATCGCCGGCATACCCGAGCTGCTTGCCGATATGCAAAGTGCGGTACAGGTCAATCTGTTCGTAGATATACGAGGAAATGAAGAAGGCGATAATCATCAGAACCAGGTAATCGCCGGTGAGCACTTCATCCTTTGCCAGAATGACCAGATACAAGGAGCCAAGAATAATGGC
Organism: Collimonas silvisoli; assembly: GCF_018305005.1. GTDB lineage: Bacteria > Pseudomonadota > Gammaproteobacteria > Burkholderiales > Burkholderiaceae_D > Collimonas > Collimonas silvisoli. Next base: position 45,226 of record NZ_JAGQEG010000016.1, on the reverse strand, counting down.
CGGATCGAGCAGGCGTTTGAAGAAGGAAACCAGCGGGATGTCATTCTCGGTCATTTTTCCCTACCTCAATATGCAAAGCGCGTGTTCAGCATTACGCCGTTATTCACATACCCGCCTGGCGTGCTGGTTAAGGCGCGCGTGCTGCGGATGCCCGACAACTGGACCTGCCAGCGTAGTGTCGGGTTGTAAATCATCGTCAGCGCCGTGTTGCGCAGCACGTCGTTTTGATTCGGCGAACCGGGCGTGCCGGACGCCATTGACTGGCTGAAATCCCGCTTCTGATATTTGAATTGCGCAACCATGCGGATCTTTTCGGAGTACTGCCAAGCCGACGCAACGCTGGCGCCGTGATTCAGGGAATACACAGTGGACAGATCATCCACGGCGCCGATCTCGCGCCAGCCGGCGACGGTAAGGTCGATTTTTCCGGTGGGCGACCAGTCGGCGGAGACCCGCGAATTTATGCCGCTGAAATCTCTGACAGAAGATGCGTCTTGCTTTCTGCTGACCCAGCCGCCTAAAAAGTGCAGCTTCGTCTTGCCGCTCAACTGCCAGTCAACCTTGCCCTTTATTTCGTCCTGGTTATAACCGTTGAACACCTGCGTACCGGCGTCTATTTCCGGATTCGGAAAATCAGCGCGTGTGTGGCGCAGCTGAACGCCGACGGTGCTGCCGCTGGCGGCCAGATAGTCGAGCCCCACTTCGGTTTGGTTCTGCGAGTTGTCGGCCGGCTGCTGCGACGCCAGGTCATACGACAATTTGCTGTGTACCAGACCGGCGTGTACCCGCCAGCTCGGATGGAACAGCCAGGAGCCGTCAACATAGGCGCTTTCTTGCGTGCGCAGATTTTTTTCCAGCAAATGGAAATCGATGAAAGGGGTAAGCCCCTGCGAATAAGTGACGCCGGCATTGCCCTCTACATGCGGTCCCGCATGCCAGTTCCAATTGGCGGCTAGATTCTTGTCCAGGTGATCGAGTTGCTGGAACCGGTCGTAATCGACCTTGGCGACATTCAAGTTCGCCGTCAGATGCTGTTGGCTGATGCTCTTGTCGACGGCGAGGCCGAACTGCAGCCGGCGCGTGATATCCGAAAGATCGCTGCCGATCCCCATGGCTTGCGCGGCGGCAGAATTTTGCAATTCCAGCAGATTATCGTCGTAGCTGACGCCATAGCCCGCATACGGCTTGACGGAATCGGGCGCTGCCACGATCACATCCGGCGGCGGCATGGTATCCGTAGGCACCAGGTCGTTAGCGCCGGCCAATGCCGGCACGCAGGAACATATCGGTATCAGGAAAATGGCTTTCCATGACAAGCGGAGAAATTCTGCACGGTGTTCCGCGCGCGGTTTTGATCGTCTGTTCATTACACACCTTTTCCAGTGCATCGCTGCACCAAAAATTTATCGATTCAACTTCACCGATCATTTGATAAAGCTCTTTTCCGGCTCAAAAAAAACGGCGGAAACAGTCGTTTAAAAATCAGTTCAGTTCTGTCGGAAGACTGAGAACGGGCGAAGCATCGCTTGATTACAAAAATTTCAAGCAGGCTGCGATTGCAATACGCAAAGTAAACCAATAGATCGCCGGACTCCGTGCGCAAGCACACACACAACACAAACTATTAGCGCCGTCATTTGTCATGGAGGGATTGAAACCGCGTAAAGGCCGTGCATCTACATCTACCCGGCGTCTATCGCATCTATCTCTACATGCGCCAAAGACAACTACAGAAGCAGGAGAAAAAATAATGGATAGGATGCAGAGAGCATTTGCAGCTTATGCAAGAACCCCTGCGCGATGTTTGTCACACAGGCATCGGTTTCGCACTTGCCTTACAGGCAGCTGCAAGCCTCATTGCTCTGACGGAATTGGAATTGAAGTCTGACGCGTGGCGCATCAGGGAGAGGTTTTTTTGCATGATCTTTCCTTCAACAAAATGCTTATCTCACCAGGTACTGGCGGATATCAGGAATCTGAGCAAAGCCGGAACGGACTCCCATGGCCAGCACTTTTTTTAAAAGCGGGGGACGAGAAATTGCTCCGACTTTTCGACATGAAAAGGCGTTATGCGGAAGCTGTGCAACGCATGGTGCAACACAACATAAGCACACCACGTAGGGACTTCAATTTATGTCGTGAGTTCATTCAAGACCCGTTTTTTTACATCTTGTAGCACATCGGTTTTCACATTAACAACTAAGGTGTTGATCGAAAAAGAATGCGGAAAACCAACATTGCTCGCACGGAAAATCTTGAGATCTGACATGCTCGCAAGTAAAAATGTCGAATGCGAACCTTTGCCAAACCCTTACAGAATGGGCATTTCCGGCTGACCATATAATTAAAATAAAAAAAAACAGAATGCGAAATACTATAGAAATGTATGAGATATTATTTATCCGATTTTCATAGGCCAGCATCACTGCATTTCCATTTGGCAATGCACTATCGCGGTTTGCAAGTGATTTAGAAGATCGCTATTAGCCCTTAGTATCGTTCAGATATTTAATTGTGCAAGGCACAAATTCGTAAAATATTCACCCCCGTCAAAAATGATTATCCAAGGCAACAAAATTACGCGCGAAAGCCGCATCTCGGTGGTAAGTTACCCGCAGCAGATGCTGATGAAGAAAAACGAAGTGAACCAACAAGACGGCATATGCTCCGAGTACTGGCGTCTGCAATTCAAACAGTATTACTAAGGGGAACTGGCTATCATGTGGAACAATTATCTGAATCTTTCTGTGATGAATTGGCTGGGGCAATTCACATCGATGTCGGCGCCCTTCAATCAGATCGTTCACTATATTTCCGGATCCGATCTGTTCAAGGGCATACCCTTCATGGCCATACTTTGGTATTTCTGGTTCAGGGATACGGATCCAAAATCGAACACCAGGGAAATCATTATCGCGACCCTGATCGGCTGCGTGGTTGCCGTCTTCATTGCCAGAGCCGCGAACAATATGGGCGCCTATCAGCCGCGTCCCTTTGCCAACGCGGCACTGCCCTCTCACACGTACATCGGGCTGGCGGCGCCGGAGAGCCAGGCTTTGTATATCTGGAATTCTTTCCCTAGCGATCACGCCACTTTGTTTTTCAGTCTCGCTACCGGGATTTTTCTGATTTCAAGGATGAGCGGATCCCTGCTCTATCTCTATACCCTGATCTTTATTGCGCTGCCGCGGGTGTATCTGGGCTTGCATTACCCTACCGATATTCTCGCGGGCGGACTGTTGGGAATAGCGTGTGTCGCACTCAGCACTCGCGCCAGCGTGGTCAAACTCTATGGCCGGCGCTGCGATATGCTGTTGAATCGCTACCCGGCTGCCTTTCAGGCCGCGCTGTTCATCATCACCTTTGAAATAGCTACGATGTTCAGTGACGTTCGCATGCTGCTCGAAGGAATCATCAAATACTTTCCGCGGTAGTAGCGAGGCTTTGCATGCCGAAGCGATGGCCCAGGCGCCCGGTCCATCTCAGTAAATCAGGAATGTGATGCGAGTGAATTTCGCCCGCCCGATCACAATGTCAAACGCCTGTAATAATTTGGCGCTAAGATCTGTTCCAGATTCGTACCTGACTGGCGCGCGGTTGACTGTCGCGCAGTTGACTATCGCGCAATTGACTACCGATATGTGAGTAGATTCATCAATAGCCCTGTCACTTTGCAGATAGCACTGGACGGCTAGAATCTCCTCACATATCGCTAGTCGGACAGCTATGGTGCTCGCCGCCTGCTTGCCATCTATTCACTTATTACTGCATTTGCACGATCGCTCATTTCCCGTTTGACACGAACCGGCTTTGTCAGCACGAAGACCAGCAGGCTACTGATTGCCGCAAGCAGCGCCGCAAAATACAAGACGCTTGAAAAGCCGCTGACAAAAGCTGCCTTAGCGCTTACCGATGCGATCTGACTTGCGGGCGGCGGCAAATTGGAAAATGCGTCCGCGGCATTGCCCGCCACGATTTTTCCAGTCAGGTTGGATTTACCAAGCCGCCACACAACCGTCGGTGCGCGGCTCGGCGCCGCCGCATAACACGCCGTGCCGATCGCGCCAGATGATCTGGCCGCGGCCGAAACCGAGCTGGTTGGCTGACCACGATGCATCATGTCCAAGGCCGCGCAAGCCGCGGAACAGATGCTCGGGGTTGCCATGCTCGATGCTGACATTATTAGCCCCCTCCCATTCCCAGCGCGGGGCGTCCAGCGAGGATTGCGGATTGAGGCCGAAGTCGATCGTGTTCATGACCATCTGCACATGTCCCTGCGGCTGCATGAAACCGCCCATCACGCCGAACGGGCCGACCGCCTTGCCATCCCTGGTCAAAAAGCCCGGAATGATGGTGTGATACGGTCTTTTCCCCGGGGCCAGGCAATTCGGATGGGCGGCGTCGAGCGTGAAATTGTTGCCGCGATTATGCAGGGCGATGCCGGTTCCCGGCACTACCAGCCCGGAGCCGAAACCCATGTAGTTGCTTTGGATGAAGGACACCATATTGCCCTCGTCGTCGGCGGTGCTCAGGTACACCGTGCCGCCGCGCGACGGCTGGCCGGCCAGCGGCAATGCCGCGCGCTTGCCTATCAATTTGCGCCGCTCATCGGCATAAGCATCGGACAGCAAATCCTCGACCGCGACCCGCATATGCCCGCTGTCGGCGATATGCGCCAGGCCGTCGGCGTAAGCCAGCTTGATCGCTTCGATCTGGCGGTGATAGGTCAACAAGGTATCGCGTTCGCTGAAATCGAAGCCCTTCAATATATTCAGGGCCAGCAAGGCCACCAGGCCGTGGCCGTTGGGCGGCATTTCCCAGACATCGACACCGCGATAATTGCTGCTGATCGGCGTCACCCATTGCGGCTGGTACGCCGCCAGGTCGGCGCTATCCAGATAACCCCCGGCGGCGCGCACGCAAGCGGCAATCTGTTGCGCCAGTGCGCCACGATAGAAGCTAGCGCCATTGTCGGCAGCAATCGCGCGCAAGGTATCGGCATGACCCTGCGCATGCCAGACTTCGCCGGCGTGGGGCGCGCGGCCGCCTATTCCATTTATGCCATCCATGCTGAAAGTAGCGAACCAGGCTTGAAAATGGGCATCCTTGAATTCTTGCCGAAATAATTTGTATGCCTGCTGCCAGGCAAACGCCACCGTCGGCGACACCGGATAACCGTCTTGCGCCAGCGCGATGGCGCCGGCCATGGAACGCTGCAGCGGCAGCTTGCCGAAACGCTCTGCCATGCTGGCCCATGCGCCCGGCGCGCCGGGTACGGTAATGGGCAGCGCACCATACTTCGGCATGCTTTGATGGCCGGCGGCGCGCAGCTTGTCTATCGAGATTGCCAGCGGCGCAGCGCCGCTGGCGTTCAAGCCGTGCAATTCGCCCGCATGCCAGATCAGTGCAAAGGCGTCGCCGCCGATGCCGTTGGCAGTCGGTTCGACCACCGTCAGCGCAGCGGCGGTGGCGATCGCCGCATCGATCGCGTTGCCGCCGGCTTGCAGCACCGCCAGCCCGGCTTGCGCCGCCAGCGGCTGCGAAGTGGCGACCATGCCGCGTTTGGCGTATACCGCAGTGCGGCGGGAGGGGTAAGGATAGTGATTGGGATCGAAGCTGAACATGTTTTCTCTATTCTCTAAGCGCCGCAAATCAGCTTGACGCCAGCCGCTGCAGTCGCCTCCAGCGACGCCCGCGTATCGCCTGCTCTCGAACGCAGCGCCAAGGTATGCAAAATCGCCGAGGCCAGCTTCGCCAGCAGCGCCGGTTCCGCGCCGGCCGCCAGTTCGCCCTGCTCCAGCGCCTGTTGCAAGCGTATCTCAAACGCCTGGTCGAAACTGCGCAAGCCATCCCCCAGCCTGTCGCGCACTTCGATATCCGCCACCGCCGGCGTCGCTGCGGTGCCGATCAGCAGGCAACCGCGCGCATCGTCGCCGGACGGCAGATACATCGCCAGCGCCAGGTCGTACACGCGCTGCAAAGCTTGCGCCAAGGGCAGATCGGCGGCCAGGATCTGATCCATCTTCTGGCGGCTGGCCTCGATATAACGATCCAGCGTTTGCAGGTAAAGCGCGTGTTTGTCGCCGAACGCTGCGTATAAGCTGGGCCGGTTCATGCCGGTGGCCGCGCTCAGGTCATCCAGCGAGCTGCCGGCATAACCGGAGCGCCAGAACACATCCCTTGCGCTAGAGAAGGCTTGCTCCGGATCGTAAGCGCGCGGCCGGCCGCGGGCACGTTTGTTTTCTTTTTGTTCCATATAGTATAAAAATAATTGACGAAGGTATTTTTGTACACTATAGTACAAAAACATAACCTATGGGAGTTCCAGATGAATCTATACTTTTCTCCACTCGCCTGTTCGCTGGCGACCCGGATTGCCTTCTATGAGGCGGATGCAAAAGTCGGCTATATCCAGGTCGATCTCAAACAAAAAAAATTACAGGACGGCTCCGATTTTTACGCCATCAATGCGCTCGGGCAAGTACCGGTATTGCGCACCGGCGACGGCTCGCTGCTGACCGAGAACACCGCTATCCTGCCCTACGTCGCAGAACATTTCCCTGAAGCGCAACTAGCACCGACGGACCGGCTGCAACACGCCAGGATGCAGCAATGGCTGGGTTTCATCAGCACCGAACTGCACAGAGCCGTGTTTTCCCCGCTGCTCGATCCGGACGCCTCTGAACCGGTAAAAGCTTACGCACGTGAACAAGTCGCCTTGCGTCTCGACCACTTGCAAGAGCATTTCACGACACACGAATTCCTGCTCGACCGTTTCAGCGTAGCCGACGCCTACCTGTTCGCCGTGCTCAACTGGACACCGCATTGCGCCATCGATCTGGCGCAATGGCCGCAAGTCAAAGACTATTACGCAAGGCAGTTGCAACGTCCCAGCATAGCCAAGGCGCTGGCAGAAGAACTGGCTCTGTATCGCGCAAAATCCTGAGAGCGGCAACAAGCACGCCATGGCCAAATCCGGATAAGCATCTGCAATTGATTTAGAAAAAATAATTTTTTCTATGTTAGTCAGCGAACAGATAAACCCATGGCGATTAGCTACAGTACCCCCCATCTTCCCTACCCGGCCTCCGAAGCCTGGTAGTGCAAGCTTAGCGATAGTAAATATCGGACTACCGGGGCTGGCGGTCGGGAAACATACCAGCACCACTCTCATCAAACTCCCTTGCCATTCTCCGTTCCCAGCCAGCCGCCGCTGAATCCGGCACGGCGCAAACCGGTGACGATATACGGGCAGTTGCGCATCAAGTCCCATAGCATTTCACTGCGATAGTTCTCTATCATCAAAATGATCGGCCCCTGGTCGATGCCGAAATGCCAGGGCGATACCCAGCCGTATGGGTTGGCGCAATTGCATGGATAGCTGGGGTTGAAGGTCGCCTTGAAGCCATAGGGATTGCCGGTTTTCAGGGCGACCTGATGGACGAAATAGGCGATGGTCGGCAACACGATTTCGGGTGCGAATGGCAGCGAGGCCACCACCACCCACGGTGCGATGGTGCCGTCGTCGGGGCCATGCGGCACGCCGCGCGCCACATAGTCGTAAAACTCGCGCTTGACGCCGTTGACCTCAAGTACCGCCGGACCAGGGCCGTCGCTGGCGGTAATGCCCCAGCAATACTCGCCGTAGCCGGCAAAGCCGCCGGGATTGGCTATCGCGTATTGCTGCTGAACCAAGGTGGCGCGGCGGCTGTTCTCGAAATAATCGATGCCTTTGCTGCGCATGGGGCTGTCCTGTATGCCGCGGAAATCCACCCAGATATGCGATAGCTGATGGGTGAACATGGACCCGGAATAGAAATAATCGTAGCCGTAGCTATGCTGCCACTGATAGGCCGCCGTCCAGTCGCAATAACTATCCGCCGGCAGCGGGTGCGACGGCGAACCAAGTCCAAGCAGGTACAACAGCAACGCTTCGTCGTAGCCGTCCCAGCGGTTAGGCAAGAATCCGGACTCCGGCTTCCATCCCATGGATACCGCCTCGCCGCCATTCTGCGCCCACGGCCAGTCGACCCGCAGATACAGCGCTTCAGCCAGCCGCCGCACTTCCGCTTCATCTGCACTGGCAGCACTGGCTGCATCGAAATAGCTGGCCGCAGTGAGCGCGCCGGCCAGGAGAAAAGTAGTGTCGATGGTCGACAGCTCGCATTGCCAGGCGCGGCGGCCGGTTTGCATATTCAGGAAGTGATAATAAAAACCCTTGTAGCCGCTGGCGTCCGGCTGCGGCCCTTGCGCACTGTTCCAGAAAAATTGCAGGGTCCGCAGCACCCGCTTGAGCGCCGCCGCATGTGAGATGAAGCCACGCTCCACCGCCACCGGATACGCCGCCAGCGCCAGGCCCACGGCGGCAATGCTGGCGGGCCATCCAGGCGCGGTTTTATCGATCACCAGGCCGTTGCAGCGATTGGTCTCGTGCATGAAATAACTGAACGATTCGCGCTGCAGCATATCCAGCTCAGCCGGTATCGTCAGCGCTTTCCGGTTCATGTGCTGACGCCCGATGGCGATTGCGGACTGCCTGCCAGCGCCGCATCGACAATTGCTTGCGCCTCCTGCACGATGCGCTGCAAGTGATCTTCGCCGAGAAAACTTTCGGCGTAGATCTTGTAGATGTCTTCCGTGCCCGACGGCCGCGCCGCAAACCAGCCGCTCGCAGTGACCACTTTGACACCGCCAATCGCAGCGCGGTTGCCCGGCGCCTGGCTGAGGATGTCTTGAATTTTTTCACCGGCCAGATCGCTGCACTGTATCTGTTGCGGCGATAGCGCCGCCAGCATTTTTTTCTGCGCCGGCGTGGCGCTGGCCTCGACTCTGGTGCTGACAGGATCACCCAGCCCGGCGGCCAGTTTGCGATAGATTTCGCCCGGATCCCGGCCGCTGCGCGCCGTGATCTCTGCCGCCAGCAGGGCCGGCGCCAAGCCGTCCTTGTCGCTGGTCCAGACCGCGCCGTCATGCCGCAGAAAGCTTGCGCCTGCGCTTTCTTCGCCGCCAAACCCGAGCGAACCATCGTTCAAGCCATCGGCAAACCATTTGAACCCGGCTGGCACCTCGTACAGCTGGCGCTGCAACCTGGCGCAGACACGATCGATGATCTGGCTGCTGACCACCGTCTTGCCGACCTTTGCCGCCTGCGGCCATAACGGCCGCTGCTGGAACAGATAATCGATGGCAACCGCAAGATAATGGTTGGCCGGCAGCAGGCCGGCGCTTTTGGTGACGATGCCGTGGCGGTCGTGATCGGTATCGCAGGCGAAGGCAATATCGTAACGATCCCTCATTCCAAGCAGGCGCTGCATCGCGTAAGACGATGACGGATCCATGCGGATCCGGCCATCCCAATCCAGCGTCATGAAGCGAAAGGCAGGATCGACCTCCTCGCTGACCACACTCAGGTTCAACCGGTAGCGTTCGCCAATCCGCTGCCAGTAATGGACGCCGGCGCCGCCCAGCGGATCGACGCCGAGATGGATGCCGGCGCTGCGAATCGCCGCCATGTCGATGACCTGCTCAAGCTCATTCACGTAGGTACTCAGATAGTCGTAGCGATGGGTGGTGGCCAGCCGCAGCGCCCTCTCCAGCGGCATGCGTTTGACATCCTTGAGAGCGCTTCTCAGATGCTGATTGGCGGCAGTCTCGATCCAGCCGGTGACATCGGTATCGGCGGCGCCGCCGTTAGGCGGGTTGTACTTGAAACCGCCGTCTTGCGGCGGATTGTGCGAAGGCGTGACCACGATGCCGTCGGCCAAGCCGCTGCTACGGTTGCGGTTGCGGTTGCGGTTGCGGTTGTACTTGAGGATGGCGTGCGAGACCGCCGGCGTCGGCGTGTATTCATCGCCCTGTGCCAGCATCACATCGACGCCGTTGGCGGCCAGCACTTCGAGCGCGCTGGCGCAAGCGGGAGTTGACAGCGCATGCGTGTCGACGCCTAGAAATAAAGGGCCGTTGATGCCTTGCTTGCTGCGGTAGGCGCAAATGGCTTGGGTGATCGCCAGTACATGCGCCTCATTAAAACTATGCTCGAAAGAGCAGCCGCGATGGCCCGAGGTTCCGAAAGCTACCCGCTGTTCGGGAAATTCCGGATCGGGAGTATTCGTGTAGTAGGCGCTGACCAGTTTCGGCACATCCACCAGCAACGCCAAAGGCGCCGGCTTGCCAGCCAGGGGGCTTATTTTCATCATGTTTTTCCTCGGCGGTGGAAAGTAATACTTTTATCGCTGCCGCCATCAATCCCCTTGCGGCTTGGCCGGCTTTTCCACATGCCCGCCGAAGCCTTGCCGCATCGCCGACAATACCTTATCGGCAAAATCGCCCTCGCCGCGTGAACTGAAACGTGTAAAAAGCGCGGCGCTCAAAATCGGCGCCGGCACCGCTTCGTCGATGGCGGCGTTGATCGTCCAGCGCCCTTCGCCCGAATCCGAGACGCGGCCGGCGTAATGCTCCAGCTGCGGATCGTTCAAGAGCGCGCCGGCGGTGAGGTCCAGCAGCCATGATCCGATCACGCTGCCGCGCCGCCAAAGTTCGGCGATCTCGGGCAGATCCAATTCGTATTGATAATATTCCGGATGGCGCAGCGGCGTTGTTTCCGCATCCGTATCGCCGTTACGTTTGCCGGCATTGGCGTTGCGCAGAATGTTCAAGCCTTCGGCATAGGCGCCCATGATGCCGTACTCGATGCCGTTGTGCACCATCTTGACGAAATGCCCCGCACCTTGCGGCCCGCAATGCAGATAACCCTGTTCTGCGCTGCTTTCAAGTTTGCTGCGGCCGGGGGTTGCGCTTGCGGCGCCGGCGCCGGGCGCCAGTGTGGAAAAAATCGGCGCCAGATGCTGCACCGCTTCTTTATCGCCGCCGATCATCAGGCAATAACCGCGCTCGAAACCGGCGACGCCGCCGCTGGTGCCGACGTCGACGTAATGGATGTTGTGCGCTTTGAGTTCGTTGCCACGGCGGATGTCGTCGCGGTAATAAGAATTGCCGCCGTCGATCACGATGTCGCCGGCCTCCAGCAAAGGCGTCAGCAGAGCCAGGTTCTGATCCACCACGGCGGCCGGCAGCATCAGCCACAGCACGCGTGGCTTGCTCAGCTTGCCGACCAGATCCGGCAATGAAGAAGCGCCGGTCACGCCAGGCTGCAAAGCCGCCTGGACCGCAGCCGGATGCAAGTCATACACTACGCATTGATGATCGCCCTTGGCCAGGCGCTTCGCCATATTCGCGCCCATGCGCCCCAATCCAATCATTCCTAGCTGCATTGTGCATCCCCTTGCTGAACAATCCCTATCCGGAACCGGCGAAGCCGAGCTGTCATTGCGCGCTGTCATTACGCTTTAGCGTCATTATCAGATCGGTTTTTTTCTTCCTTTTTCTATCAATGAAAGGGCAAATGCACGCGCCTCTGCCGCCGCCTCCTGTTCGCTGGCAAAGACGGCGTCGACCGCAACCCGTTGCGACGGAAAAATATCGTTTCTATGCATGGGATTGGTGGAAGGGGCGTAAATCACCAGGTTGGCAATCCAGTCCCTGCTGTCGGGTAATTGGATTCCGGAGTATTCGATTTCATACTCGCCAATTGTTTCGGTATGCATTGCAGTCTCCAGACGGTGTGCAGATGGGTATGCCGGCATCTACTGGACTTGATACTCTGTCAAAACCAACGCGGCGCTTCCGATCAGAGCATGTTTTGTTCAATACTACTACTGTAAATATCGGCAGCACAATCATGCGTCCGGCAATCCGTCATGCTGCCGGCCTGGCGGCTTTGAGGGCAGTTCGGCAATCATTCAGCAAGAACCCGGCAGCAAGCAAAGCGTGGCGCGATGTGCGCCACGCCGGTTTCCCGGGAAGCCGGGACAACTCTACTTCTTGGTAAGGATCACCCCCACCAAAAATCCCGCGCTGGCTGCTGTCGCCATTGCCTGCCATGGATTTTCTTTTATATAACTCTCGGTTGAATCCGCCATTTCCTTGCCTGCGACTCTGACACCGGCTTGCGCATCCTGGGCTGCAAGCACCGCTTTGTCGAGCAAGCGCATGCCGCGATTGCGCATTTCCTCGGCCTTCTCTCCGCTCAATTCGGCGGCTGCCTGAAATAAGGCTTGCGCATCCTTGATCAGTTTTTTTACGTCATCGTTGACGGCTTTCAAATTTGACTCCAACAAAATAATCTCCTCGAATTATCAGATGCAAGGCGGCAAACGCAGCTTTATCAGTTATTCAGAAAGAGCTGCAAGATGATGCCGTTGGAAATCGCCACCAGTACGTAGTCGCCGCCGACTTGCACCCAATGATAGCCGCGCGGCGGCGGGTTCAGGTGGTGGCCGCGCCAGTCCTCGACCACATATTGGCGGTTGCGATATTCGGGCGGCAGGCGCTGGCCGCGGTAGAACTGATGCTCGGGGCCGGCGCCACGTTCATCATGCCGTTCATCGTTAAACTGCCCGCGATCCCTGCCGTCGCGGCGATCCTGCGGCCGTCTCTGGTCGTCGCGATGATCCTGTTGCCATCTCTGGTTGTCGCGCCGCTCTCCTCGATCGTTGCGTTGTTGCTGGTCATTGCGCTGGTCATTACGCTGATCATTGCGATCGCCATAGTCTTGAGCAAAGGCAGATCCTCCGGTGAGCAAGAGTATCGCCATGACAGCGGACGCAATTGCTTTCAGTTTCGCGTTCTGTTTCATATCAGACTCCATTTGATGAGAAGTACCCTGTTCGTCGCTTGCACTTGGGCGCGGGTCTTGCAGTTATCCGGGCAAGACCTGTTAGCAAGATAGGCTTGGCAAACGATGAATTCTGTACGCCAGCGCACCTAAGCCGCGCGCAGATACCGATGTCAGCGACAGAAATCAGTGTATGCTGATTTCCGTAGGACGGCCCGCAGGAAATCAGTCCGCGGCACATTCGTCGGTATTCCTACGGCCCCAGTCTCTACCGTCCCCTGTCCTGTGTTTGCTGTTGCCGAGCAAGCTGCTTCTGTTGTCGAAACAATACCAGCAATGCCCGACAGGGCCAGAATCAGATCTCTGACACCAGGTTTATGCTGCGCGATCCGGTTCCCCCTGATTCATTGCATAAAAAGAAACCTCGGAATTGAAATCAGACAATAAATCCTTAGGCGATAATTTGCTCGATATCAAGCATGCTTTGCTGCCCGGCAGCATGCGCAACGGTCCGGCAAATGATGAGTTGCCGCTGCGCGCGGAATTATTCAGCGCCTTGCAAATGGAGCAACACGGCCGGGTCCTGGCGAACGCTCACAGGCTCAGCAGCGAACGCTGGCGCGACCAGTTGCTGACGCGCCTGGCCGACAATGAAAATGTCATCATCGACGCCTGCAGCCAGTTGACCGACGCCATCAAGGCCGGGCGCCAGGTAACGCCGGCGGCGGAATGGCTGCTCGACAATTTCTATCTGATCGAAGAACAGATCCGCACCGCCAAGCGCCATCTGCCCAAGAACTACAGCAAGGAACTGCCGCGTCTGCAGCGCGGCAGCTCGGCCGGCCGGCCGCGGGTGTACGACATCGCGCTGGAAACCATTTCGCACGGCGACGGCCGCGTCGATCCTGAAAGCCTGAGCCGTTTTGTCGCCGCCTACCAGCAAGTCACCCCTCTGAAACTGGGCGAGCTGTGGGCGATTCCTATCATGCTGCGGCTGGCGCTGATCGAAAACCTGCGGCGCGTGGCGGCGCATCTGGCGCTCACCCGCCTCAACCGCAACCTGGCCGATTCCTGGGCCGACGCCATGGCGGAAACCGCCGAAAGCGACCCCAGCAACCTGATCCTGCAGGTTGCCGACATGGCGCGCTCCAATCCGCCGCTGGATAGCGCATTCGTAGCCGAACTGGTGCGTCGCCTGCAAGGGCAAAACCCGGCACTGACACTGCCCTTGACCTGGCTCTCGCAACGCCTGTCGGAATCCGGCCATACCATCGAACAACTGGTGCAGATCGAAACCCAGCAGCAAGCTGCGGATCAGGTATCGATCAGCAACAGCATCGGCAGCCTGCGTTTTCTGAGCGCTATGGATTGGCGCGAGTTCGTCGAAACCATGAGCGTGGTCGACCATACCTTGCGCAAGGATCCGGCCGATGTCTACGCCCGCATGGATTTCGCCACCCGCGATCAGTATCGGCATGTCATCGAAAGAATTGCCAGGCACAGCAACTTGTCGGAGTCTGAAATCGCCGAGCACGCAGTCCGGCTTGCAGCCGGGTCTGCAGCCCAGCCCGCAGGCCAGCAGGCAACGCCGAACGGCGTCGACCAACGTAACCAGCGCAGCGCGCATGTCGGCTACTGCCTGATCAGCCAAGGCCTGCTGCAACTGGAACAGGCGGCGGCATACAAGGCGCCGCCGATAGAGGCGCTAAAACGCGCAGGCAGGGCCGCCCCCTTGAGCGTCTACCTGAGCGGCATACTGCTGATCACGTTGGCCGTCACTGGCGCCATCGTCGCCCAAGCCTATGCCGGCGGCGCTGCCGATTGGCTGCTGGCGCTGATCGCCGCGCCGGCCCTGATCGCCGGCAGCCAGCTGGGGCACGCCATGGTCAATTGGCTGATTACCTTGATCGCCACACCGCGCCCGCTGCCGCGCATGGATTTTTCGAAAGGCATTCCGGCCGCATCGCGGACTCTGGTGGCGGTGCCGACGATACTCTCGGCGCAGCAGAATATCGACAGCCTGACAGAAGCCCTGGAAGTCCGCTACCTTGCCAATCGCGACCTCAATCTGCGCTTTTGCCTGCTCACCGACTTCGCCGACGCAGAGACTGCAGCAATGCCCGCGGACGACGGCTTGCTGCGGCACATCGAACACAACATCCGGGAACTGAACAAGAAATATCAGCAGGATCAAGACGCTGGCTTCCTGCTGCTGCACCGCCCGCGGCGCTGGAACCCGCAAGAGAAAATCTGGATGGGCTACGAGCGCAAGCGCGGTAAACTGGCCGATCTCAACGCCTTCCTGCGCGGCGGCGCGGCGGACGCCTTTTCGCTCATCGTCGGCAGTACGGAGGGGCTGGGCAACGTCCGCTACGTGATCACGCTCGATACCGATACCGAACTGCCGCGCGACGCCGCCAGGCAGTTCGTGGCGACCATGGCCCATCCGCTGAACCGGGCTTTGTATGACGCCGGCCTCCAGCGCGTGGTCGAAGGTTACGGCATCCTGCAACCGCGCGTCGCGGTCAGCCTGCCCAGCGCCGACGCCTCGCGCTATGAACTGCTGTGCGGCGGCGAAGCCGGCATCGATCCCTACACCCGCACCGTATCCGATGTCTACCAGGACCTGTTCGCCGAAGGTTCTTTCGTCGGCAAAGGCATCTACGATGTCGACGTCTTCGAACAGACATTGAAGGACCGCATGCCGGAAAACCGCGTGCTCAGCCATGACTTGCTGGAAGGCTGTTATGCCCGCGCCGGCTTGCTCAGCGATGTCCAGCTGTACGAACAATATCCCTCCAGCTACAGTGCCGACATCAGCCGCCGTCATCGCTGGATACGCGGCGACTGGCAGATAGCTTCCTGGCTGCTGCCCAGCGTGCCCGCCGCACGCGACGCCGCCAGCGGCAAGATCGGCCGCCAGCGCAATCCGCTGTCGACCTTGTCGCGCTGGAAGCTGTTCGACAATCTGCGCCGCAGCCTGGCGCCGCCGGCGTTGACGGCCTTGCTGCTAACCGGCTGGATCGCTCTGCCTGCGGCCTGGTTCTGGACCGGCGCCGCGCTCGGCATCTTGCTGACCCCCTCCATCTGCGCCAGCATCCTGAGCCTGCTGCGCAAGCCGGAAGATGTGCTGTTGCGCCAGCATTTCTCGGCGTCGTTGCGCACCGCTACCCAGCATTTCTCGCATGCGGCGCTGAGCTTGATTTTTCTGCCGTATGAAACTGCGCTCAATCTCGACGCCATCGTCCGCACCCAGTGGCGGATACTGGTCTCGCATCGCAAACTGCTGGAATGGAAACAGTTCAGCGAGGTCAACCGGCAGACCGCCAACGGCTTGCTGTCCTACTACCGCTTGATGTGGATCGCACCGGCTGTTGCGCTGGCGACTACCGCCGGGCTGGCGGTCAAAAATCCGTTTGCCCTGGGCGCGGCTGCGCCGATTCTGCTGCTGTGGTGGTTGTCGCCCTTGATTGCGTATTGGATCAGCCGGCCGATTGCGCGCCGCCCGGCGCAGCTGTCGCATGAGCAGACGCGGTTCCTGAAATCGCTGTCGCGCAAGATGTGGCTGTTTTTCGAAACCTATGTCGGCCCTGAAGATAACTGGCTGCCGCTCGACAATGTGCAGGAACACCCGGTTGCGGTGGTGGCGCGCCGCACCTCGCCCACCAACATCGGCCTGTCTCTGCTGGCCAATCTGGCAGCCTATGATTTCGGCTACATCCCGGCAGGACAATTGCTGGAGCGGACCCAGAACACGTTCCAGAGCATGGCCTCGCTGGAGCGTTACCAGGGGCATTTCTATAACTGGTACGACACCCAGTATCTGAAACCGCTGCACCCGATTTATGTCTCGGCGGTGGATAGCGGCAATCTGGCCGGCCATTTGCTGACGCTGCGGCCGGGCTTGAGCGATCTGCTCGACACGCCGATATTCGGCGCCAAGGTCTTCTCCGGCATCCGCGACACTTATGAAATCCTGCGCGACACGGCCGGCGGCGGGCCGCTGGCGAAACTGATCCAGTTCGAAAAAGACCTGGAAGCCACCTGCGAATCGGCGCCGGCCACCCTGACCGTGGCCCACGATTGCCTGCAAAGCCTCAGCCACTGCGCGGCCGGCTTCGTTGCCGGCCTCGACACCGTACCGGATACCCAGCTCAACGTCTGGGCGCGCGCCCTGGCCAGCCAATGCCGCGAAGCCTTGAACGAACTGAATCTGCTGGCGCCGTGGGTATCCGTGCTGGCGCCGGCAGATTGGGTAAGCAGGTTCCCGCAACTCGACCAAATTCCGACGCTACGCCAGCTGGCGCGCACCCATACCGATCTGGCGCCGCGGCTTGAACCGGACTCAGACAGTCTCGGTCAACCCGACCATCATAGCGATCAGCGCCAGGCCGACGCGCCGTCGGCTCTCAATCAGTTGGTCTCCGAAGGCAGCCGGCGCGCCGCCGAACGCATGCTATTGATCGAACAGCTGGTGACGCAAGCCGCCGAGTTCGGCCGCATGGAATACGGTTTTCTATACGACCCGGCCACCCATCTGCTGGCCATCGGCTACAACGTCAGCGAGCGCCGGCGCGACCTCAGTTTCTACGATCTGCTGGCCTCCGAGGCCAGGCTCGCCACCTTCGTCGCCATCGCCCAGGGCCAGCTGCCGCAGGAAAGCTGGTTCGCACTGGGACGCCAGCTCACCATCGCCGGCGGCGATCCGATTCTGCTGTCGTGGAGCGGCTCGATGTTCGAATACCTGATGCCTTTGCTGGTGATGCCGAACTTTGACAACACCCTGCTTGGCCAGACTTATGCATCGGCGGTAAAACGGCAAATCGAATACGGCGTGCAACGCGGCGTGCCATGGGGCATGTCGGAATCGGGTTATCACACTTTCGACGCCAGCCTGAATTATCAGTATCGTGCCTTCGGCGTGCCCGGGCTCGGCTTCAAGCGCGGTCTCGGCGACGACCTGGTGATCGCCCCCTATGCATCGATGATGGCCCTGATGGTGGCGCCGGAGGAAGCCTGCCGCAATCTGCAGCAATTGTCGGCCGAAGGTTTCGAGGGCGGCTACGGCTTCTTCGAGGCGATCGATTACACGCCGTCGCGCCTGCCGCGCGGCCAAAGCAGCGTTGTCATCCGTTCCTTCATGGCGCACCACCAGGGCATGGGTTTCCTGTCGCTGGCGTATCTGCTGCTTGAGCGCCCGATGCAAAAGCGCTTCGAATCCGACCCCATGTTCCAGGCCACCATGTCGCTGCTGCACGAGCGCGTGCCAAAAGCCAGCGCAACGTATTCCAACACCACCGAACTGGCCGACATACGCACCGCCGGAGCCGACCAGGGCATGCAGATGCGGGTGCTGCAACGCGCCGATCCGCGTACCCCGGAAGTGCAGCTGCTGTCGAATGGCCGCTATCACGTGATGATCACCAGCGCCGGCGGCAGCCGCAGCCGCTGGAACGATCTGGCCGTCAGCCGCTGGCAGGAAGACAGCACGCGCGACAACTGGGGCATGTTCTGTTACGTGCGCGAATTGATCGGCGGCGAACCTGGTAATTTCTGGTCGACCGCATTGCAGCCGACCCTGACACAACCTGACAGCTACGAAGTGATCTTCTCCGAAGGCCGCGCCGAATTCCGCCGGCGCGACAACAATTTCGACATGCACACCGAAATCGTCGTCTCGCAGGAAGACGATATCGAGCTGCGCCGCACCCGCATCGTCAACCGTTCGCGCAGCCGCCGCACCATCGACGTCACCAGCTACGCTGAAGTGGTGCTGGCGCCGGCCGCCGCCGACGCCACCCACCCGGCCTTCAGCAACCTGTTTGTGCAAACCGAAATCGTGGCGCCGCAACGCGCCATCCTGTGCACCCGCCGGCCGCGTTCGATGCATGAAAAAGTGCCATGGATGTTCCATCTGATGGCTCTGCATGGCGCCGATATCGGCGCGGTATCGTATGAAACCGATCGCATGCGGTTCATCGGCCGCGGCAACACCGTCGCCGCGCCGCAAGCGATGCGCGAAGCGGGGCCGCTGGCAGGCACCGCCGGTCCGGTGCTCGATCCGATCGTCGCCATCCGTTACCGGATCACGCTGGATGCAGAGCAAACCGCCACCATCGACATGGTGACCGGCATCGGCGATTCACGCGAAATCTGTCTCGGCCTGATCGAGAAATATCAGGACAGGCATCTGGCCGACCGCGTAGTCGAATTATCCTGGCCGCACAGCCAGGTGGTGCTGCGCCAGCTCAACGCCAGCGAAGCCGACGCCCAGCTATATAGCCGGCTGGCCAATTCGGTGATTTACGTCAATCCGCTGCTGCGCGCCGACGCCAGCATCCTGATCCGCAATCACCGTGGACAATCAGGCTTGTGGGGCTACGCCATTTCCGGCGATCTGCCGATCGTGCTGGTCCGCCTCAAGAGCCAGGAACACATCGAGCTGGTGCGCCAGCTGGTGCAAGCGCACGCCTACTGGCGCTCGAAAGGACTGGCGGTCGATCTGGTGATCTGGAACGAGGATCACGCCGGCTATCGGCAATTACTGCAGGAACAGATCCTGGGATTGATTTCATCGGTCACCGGCGCCCACCAAATCGACCGCCCGGGCGGCATATTCGTGCGGCTGGCGGATCAGATTTCCGACGAAGACCGGGTGCTGTTCCAGTCGGTGGCGCGGGTCATCCTGAGCGATAGCCGCGGCACGCTGGCGGAACAGATCAGCCGGCGCGACCTGATGGAGATCCGCGTGCCGCGCCTGATGCCGGCATTGACGTCCTCATTCACTTCGTCATTCACGTCCTCATTCACGCCGTCGTCAAGACCAGCGTCGCCGGCAATCGCCCAGGAAATCAAGCTGCCCGGCCACGATCTGCAACTGGCCAACGGCATCGGCGGCTTCACGCTGGATGGACGGGAATATGTCATCACCACCTCCAGCGCCCAGCTCACGCCTGCGCCCTGGGTCAATGTCATCGCCAATCCGCAGTTCGGCTGCGTCGTATCGGAAAGCGGGCAAGCCTACACCTGGGGCGAGAACGCCCATGAATTCCGTCTCACGCCATGGGCCAACGATCCGGTCAGCGACCTCGGCGGCGAAGTGTTCTATCTGCGCGACGAAGAAAGCGGTCGCTACTGGTCGCCTGCCCCGCTGCCGCGGCGCGGCAACGGCGACTATGTGACCCGGCACGGCTTCGGCTACAGCGTGTTCGAGCACGTCGAAGATGGCATTGTGTCCGAGCTGACGGTGTACGTGGCGCTGGATGCAGCGGTCAAATATTCGGTGCTGCGGGTGCGCAACGAATCCGACGGCGTGCGCAAATTGTCCGCCACCGGCTATGTCGAATGGGTGCTCGGCGATCTGCGCCCGAAAACCGCCATGCATGTCGTCACAGAAACCGATCCGGCCACCGGCGCGCTGTTTGCGCGCAATCCCTACAACACCGAATTCCCCGAGCGCACCGCGTTCTTCGATGTCGACACCAGCGCCCGCAGCGTCAGCGGCGACCGCAACGAATTCATCGGCCGCAACGGCTCTTTGCAAAAACCTGCGGCGATGGAACGGCTGCGCCTGTCAGGCAAGGTCGGCGCCGGCCTCGACCCCTGCGCCGCGCTCCAGATGCAATTCGAGCTGAACCAGGGCCAGCAACGCGAAATCGTCTTCATCCTCGGCATGGCCGACACCCGCCAGACCAATCCCAGCAACCTGGTGCAGCGCTACCGCGGCGCAGCGGCCGCCCAGGAAGCCCTGCAAGCGGTGCATGCGTACTGGCAGCGCACGCTGGGCGCAGTCCGGGTCGAAACCCCGGACCAGGAATTGAATCTGCTCGCCAACGGCTGGCTGATGTACCAGGTTCTCGCTTGCCGCATGTGGGCTCGCAGCGGCTATTACCAGTCCGGCGGCGCTTTCGGTTTCCGCGACCAGTTGCAAGATGCGATGGCGATGGTGCACTGCCAGCCGCAGTTGCTGCGCGCCCATCTGCTGCTGTGCGCTGCGCATCAGTTCGTGGAAGGCGATGTCCAGCATTGGTGGCATCCGCCTAGCGATCGCGGCGTGCGCACCCATTGCTCCGACGATTACCTGTGGCTGCCGCTGGCGGTCCATCGGTATATCAGCAGCACCGGCGACGGCACCGTGCTGGATGAGAGCGCGCACTTCCTGGAAGGTCGCGCGCTCAACCCGGACGAGGATTCTTACTACGATCTGCCGAACCGTTCGAACCAGGCGGCGACACTCTACGAACATTGCGTACGCGCCATCGAAAGAGGTTTGCAATTTGGCGTGCACGGCTTGTCGCTGATGGGATCGTGCGACTGGAACGACGGCATGGACAAGGTCGGCGACAAAGGCAAAGGCGAAAGTATCTGGCTCAGCTTTTTCCTGTACGAAGTGCTGACCGGCTTTGCCGAAATCGCCGCCGGCCACAAGGACCAGGTTTTCGCCGGTCGTTGCCGTGCCGAAGCGGATCAGCTGAAACAGAATATCGACAAGAACGGCTGGGACGGCGGCTGGTACCGGCGCGCCTATTTCGACGACGGCACGCCGCTTGGCTCTGCCCAGAACGCCGAATGCCAGATCGATTCGATTTCGCAAAGCTGGGCGGTCTTGTCCGGCGCCGGCGATCCGCAACGGGCACGGACCGCTATGCTGGCGGTCGACCAGCACCTGGTGCGGCGCAACGAGAGCATCATCCAGCTGCTGGACCCGCCGTTCGACAAATCAGATCAAGACCCCGGCTATATCCGCGGCTATGTTCCCGGCGTGCGCGAAAACGGCGGCCAGTACACCCATGCCGCGATCTGGACCGTGATGGCGTTCGCCAAGCTCGGCGACCAGCAGCGAGCCTGGGAATTGATGCGGCTGATCAATCCGGTCAACCATGGCAAGACCGCCAGGAGAATTGCTACTTACAAGGTCGAGCCTTATGTTGTCGCGGCCGACGTTTATGCCGGCGCGCCGCACATCGGCCGCGGCGGCTGGACCTGGTATACCGGATCGGCCGGATGGATGTACCGCCTGATCGTGGAATCGCTGCTGGGCCTGAAACTGGAAGTCGACAAATTGCATGTCACGCCATGCCTGCCGCATTACTGGGATAGCTATCGCATGGATTACCGTTATCGCGACACCCTGTACAAGATCGTGGTGAAACAAAGCGCAGTCGATGGCGCAAACATTCAAGTCGCCGTAGATGGAATCGCACAGGCGGACACGGTGATTGTGCTGCGGGATGACAAGCATGAGCATGCGGTGGAAATATTGCTGCCGAAATCATTAAACCAAATGGTTGACAATTGAATTCGAGCGAACTAATATTCAACATATCAGTTGAATATTACACGATGAGTCAAACACCACCTCAAGAAAACCTCGACAACCTGGACCAGGTTTTCATGGCGCTGGCCGATCCCACGCGGCGCCAGCTGGTGCGCATGCTGGCAGAGCACGATTGCACGGTGAGCCAACTGGCCCAACCGTTCGACATGTCGCTTGCCGCCGTCAGCAAGCACATCAAGGTGCTCGAAGCGGCTGGCGTGGTTGCGCGCCGCGTCGACGGCCGCGTGCACACCCTGACGCTGCGCCCGGAGTCGCTTACCGGCGCGTTGGACTGGATCACGATTTACCGCAACTTCTGGCAACGCCGGCTGGCTGCGCTGGACGATCTTTTCAGTACGGGCGGCAGCCCGGAACCATAAGGAGAGTGAAATGTTCGAACTGACCATGAACAAGCGCTGCAAGGGACCGGTAGAACGGGTTTTTGCGGCGTGGGGAACGGCGGATCAGGTCAAGCGCTGGTTCGCGCCTGGCGACATGAGCGTGTCGCAAGCCGAGATAGATTTCCGTGTCGGCGGCAGTTACCGCATCGTGATTCAGCGGCCGGACGGCCAGACCCACATCGTGGGCGGCATTTACCGCGAAATCGTGACCAATGAGCGCCTGTCTTTCACCTGGTCGTGGGAAGGCAGCGGCGTCACCAGCGAAGTTGAGCTGAGCTTCCGGCCTGTTGGCGCGCAAACCGACCTGACCCTGGTTCATCGCCAGATCCCGACTGCAGAATCGCTCGACTCGCACCAACATGGCTGGGAAAGTTGCCTCGACAAGTTGGTTGCGCTCGATTGATCCGCGTTCATTCATCAAGGAGCATGCCATGAAACTCTACTACAACCCGCTCTCGACTTATTCACAAAAAACGCTGATCGCCTTCTATGAAAAAGAAGTCGCATTCAAACCCGAATTGGTCGATCTGAGCTCGCCGGAAGGCAAGGCGGCATATGCCAAGATCTATCCGATCGGCAAGGTCCCGCTGTTCAAGCCGAGCGACGACCACATGATCCCCGAATCGACCATCATCATCGAATACCTGGAAAGCCATCATGCAAGCGGCACTCGCTTGATCCCCGACGGCGCGGACGCGGCGCGCCAGGTGCGTTTCATGGATCGCATGAGCGACTTGTACCTGAACAATCCGGCCGTCACCTTGCTTTTCGAACGCTTGGGTTTCAGCAAGCATAGCGAAGAGGAGCTGGCCAAGGCCAGCAAATATCTGCATATCACGTTCGACCATTTCAACCAGCGCCTGGCAAATCAGGATTGGCTGTGCGGGGCGTTCTCGATGGCGGATTGCGCAGCCATCCCGGCGCTTTTCTATTGCCAGGTGGTGGCGCCGTTTACCGACTATCCGAACATCGTGCGCTACCACGAGCGCGCCAGGCAGCGTCCAAGCTACGCCAAGGTCATGGCGGAATTCGTGCCGATCTGGGAAGGCAGGCTGGCGCAAGGCAACGTCTCCTGAACTAAGGCCTGCCTTGCGTGCCGATGGGTGTACCGCATCCTCATCACGCGTCCGCGCGATGAGGACGCGGCTTAGACGGAATCGACGTTAACCACCGCGCTAGTCAAGGATCGCGGCGCGTTTCAGCATCCGTAACAGATATACCGCTGCGCCGCGCAAAGACAAACTTGGCGACAATGCTGATCGCCATGCCGATGATAGCAACGATAATTAATAGAAATTCCAACATCACTCCCCCACGAGTTTTCTGCAAACGGTCACGCAGTCGACCCTGCAACTATTTGATTGACCGCAAGAAAAAGCCAAGGTAAAACAGCGTCTGGCAATGCTTGATCCAGCGCTTTCCGGCGCCCTAGCATGCCCCCATGTCAGCACTGTAGCGCTACAGCAGCGGCCAGCGCCAATACCGAATATGGCGCACATCTATCTCGAAACGGCATAGCAATGATTTCACTCAGACAGCTGAAGTATTTCGTCGAAATTGTCGACGCCGGCAACTACACGCGGGCCGCCGAACGCCTGTATATCGCGCAGTCGGCGCTGAGCCGGCAGATGAAGGAACTGGAGAGCGACATGCAGGTATGCCTGCTGCAGCGCGACTCACGGCATATCGAACTGACCCAGGCCGGACAACTGTTTTATGAGAGAAGCAAACGGATTCTGGAAGATCTGGAGGACGCCATCGTGCAGACGCATCAGGTCGGCAAAGGCGAGCAGGGGCGGATTCGCGTACTGCATTCGAGCTCGGTCACCTTATCCTCTGCTATCGGCGCTGTCTTCAATACACTGCTGCTCCGGTTTCCCGGGGTATCGCTGGATTTGTCCATGGCGCCGTCCGAGCATCAAGCGCCGGACGTCGATGAAGGCCGTGCCGATTTCGGCCTGGTGCGCCTGCCGATCCTGCGCAAGTTTCCGAATATCCAGGTGAAAAAGGTGTTTGATGAAAAGCTGGTGGTGGCGGTATCGCGTCAACATCCGCTGGCGCAAAAGAGCGAGATAGAGATTGCCGGATTACGCGACGAACATTTCGTTTCATTCCCGCACAAGGATCGTGGCGGCCTCAGTTACTTGGTGGCGGAACTCTGCATGCGGCATGGCTTTTTTCCGAAGGCGGCGCGCGCCACCTCGCGCAAATCGTCGCAGCTGAATCTGATTGAAGCCAATATGGGGATTGCGATCGTGCCGCAATGCATGCGCGAGGTAGCGCCAGCCGGCGTTCATTTCCTGCGCCTGCCGGAACCGGACGCCCACTCAGTCGTGGCGCTGATTTACCGGCGCGATGCGCCAGCGATGACGGCCAATTTCATCGAAGCGTTTTTGCAGCTGATGCCGGATGCGGAGAAATTCTGACGGCCGCCGAACACAGCATGACCCACATCGCAAGCGGTGCAACCAGCTGTGCACGCCTTGCAGCGAGCGAAACTCGCTCAGCGAGCGGCAAGCGATCTGCGGGTGACGCTCTCGCAGCATGCGCGACAGTGCCGCCCCCGGGCCCAGCTCCAGCGCTGCCGTGACACCCTGCTCGGCGCAGGCGTCCATACATGCGTCCCAGTGGATGGTTTGCACCATCTGCCGGGACAGCACGGTGATCGCTTGTTCTTTTTTTATCAGCGCCTGCCCGTTCAAGCCCGACAGCACCGGCAGTTGTGGGTTTGCTGAAAATTCCCGGCGCAGCTGCTGCGAAAACGGCAGCACGGCGCCATCCATCAAAGGCGTGTGAGAAGCCACCGTCACCGGCAACACGCGGATTCTGCCGCCCAGATGGACGATCTCGCTTGCCGCCAGAACCATGTCTTGAACAAGACCGCCCGCGATGCAGCTATCGGCGTCGGTTTCGATCGCCACATACAGGCGATGCCGCGCGAGCAAGGCGGCTAATGCGCGGACCGCGACGCCGCTCACCGCGAACAAAACCTGCGGCGACGCCGCTTGCAAACAAGCGTCCATCAAGGCCGCGCGCGAGGCTCCAAGCCGGATCGCCTGCGGCGCAGAAATGGCGCCGGCAATATGATAGGCGGCGATCTCGCCTACGCTATAACCGGCCGCCAATACCGGAGTTGGCAACAGCGGCTGCAACGCCGACCAGGCCGCTGCGGTCGCCGCCACGATCAGCGGCTGCGCCAGCCGGTTGGAAAACATCAGGGCATCGTCAGCCAGTATCTGCTGCAGCGGCTGGCCCAAACCAGTTTGCCTTTGCAGGCGCTGCCAAGGATGCCGGCGGCGCGCTGCAAGCGCTGTTCGCGATTGGCGTTGCGCAAATCCCAGCGCCGGCTATCCATCACCTGGCTCCCATCAACATATCGGGCACCCCGGTCACAATGCCGGGGAACAGGCACAGCAGGATGATCGCCAGGAACATCAGCAGCAGGAACGGCAGCGTACCCTTGATCACATCCGATAGAGCAATGTCAGGCGCGATATTCTTGATGACAAACAGGTTCAAGCCCACCGGCGGATGGATCAGGCCCATCTCCATCACCACCGTCATCACCACCCCGAACCAGATCAAGTCAAACCCTGCCTCGCGCAGCGGCGGCAAGATGATAGGCGCGGTCATCAAGATGATCGACACCGGCGGCAGGAAGAAACCAAGCACGATCACCATCAGCAGAATCACCGCCAGCAGCAGCCATTTCGACAGATGCAGCGCCACCACCCATTGCGCCGCCGACTGGCTGATGTGCAAGTAACTCATCACATACGAATACAGCAGCGACATGCCGATGATCAGCAGCAGCATGCAGGATTCCTTGATGGTCGAATTCAGGAACGGCGCCAGGTCGCGCGGCCGCCACATGCGATACACCAGCGCGATCAGCACGATCGCCAGCAATGCGCCCAGGCCGGCGGTTTCGGAGGGCGTCGC
This sequence comes from Collimonas silvisoli, assembly GCF_018305005.1. Lineage (GTDB taxonomy): Bacteria > Pseudomonadota > Gammaproteobacteria > Burkholderiales > Burkholderiaceae_D > Collimonas > Collimonas silvisoli. The sequence goes on along the minus strand of NZ_JAGQEG010000016.1, from coordinate 18,894 downwards.
AAAACCGCCGTACAAGGCAATCATCACGCCGATCAGCAAAATCAGGAAAGGCAGCACCCGCGGCAGCATCTCGACTTTTTGCGCAAGGGTGAAATGCTCGTCATCCAGATAGGCGGACTTGACGCCGCCCTGGCGATAGATCTCGTGCGCAATCCGGTATTCCTTGCGGGCGCGGTACACCGCGTAGCCGGCAAACAGGATCACCAGCAGCACGCCGGGACCGACTCCCGCCAGGAACAGCCGGCCCAGCGATTGCTCCGACGCCACCGCATACAAGATCATGGTGATCGAAGGCGGCAGCAAGATGCCCAGCGTACCGCCGGCGGCGATGATGCCGGCCGCGAAGCCCGGCGAATAACCGCGCCGCCGCATTTCCGGAATGCCGGCGGAACCGATGGCTGAGCAAGTCGCCGGCGAGGAACCGGCCATCGCTGCAAACAAGGCGCAGGCAAAGACGTTGGCAATGCCGAGGCCGCCCGGCACCCGGTTCAACCAGGCATGGATCGCCGAATACAGATCGCGCCCGGCCGGTGATTTGCCGATGGCCGCCCCTTTCAAAATGAACAGGGGAATCGAGAGCAAGGTGACCGAGGCGATTTCTTCGTAGACGTTTTGCGTGATCGTATCGAGCGAGGACGCCGGCATGAAGAAGTACATGAAGCTGGTTGCGACCACGCCGAGCGCAAACGCAATCGGCATGCCGGAACACATCACGACAATGGTGACGATGCCGTACAAAGCACCCAAGGCAAGCGGACTCATCACTCTCCCGAAACGGTTTGTGGATTAGCAGGCGCGCTGCGGTCCGTCAGGCGCGCCAGCACTTGCACCAGCAACTGCAAAGTCAGCGCCGTCATGCCAAGCGCCATCAGCGCATAGGGAATCCACAATGGCGGCGCAAAAGTGGATGAGGTGGTCTGTCCTTCCGACCATGCTTCATGGAACAGCGCCCACGATTTCCATGAGAAGAAGCCGCAGAATACGAACGAGACCAAATCGACCAGCAGCAAACGCACCGCGTTCACCGCCGCCGGCAAGATCGAAGCCAAGGCTTCGATGCCGATATGGCCGCGATACGACTGGGCGTAACCGGCGCACAGGAAGATCACGCCGACCAGCATGAATACCGTGGCGTCGTCCTGCCAGTCGGTAGGAACATGGAAGAAATAGCGCGCCACCACCGAATAGGTCATGATCAGCGCCGTCGACATCAGCGCCGCCATGGACAGATACAAAGCCAGCTGATTGAAGCGTTCGAGGATGCCGGCCAAGACTGCCACTGCCGGATTGTCCGGGACGGCTGGCAAGACAGGCCCGGCGTTTGGCTTCGCATCGAAGCCGTGGCTCATAGCAGTTTCTCAGCCAGTTTCAATAATTTGGCGCAGTTGTCGTTTTTTGCAGCGTAATCCTTCCACGCTGTAGTACGGGCGATGTCCTGCCACTTCTTGACAGTCGCCGCGTTCAAGTCGACCACCTTGGCGCCGGCTTTCTGATATACCGCAGCCACACCGGAATCGTCGAGCCGCGCCGCGTTCAGGGCAAACTTCTCCATATCGGCGCCGACTGCCATCACCGCTGCCTGCTGTTCCTTGGTGAGGCGGTCGTAAGTCGCCTTGGATATCATCAAGGGTTCCAACATATACCAATAGGCTTTATCGCGGCCGCTGGTCAGGCTCTTCGATACTTCTTCCAGACGGAAGGAAATCAGCGAGGTCGACGAGGTCATGGCGGCGTCCATCGCGCCGGTCTGCATCGCTGCATAGATTTCATTGGAAGGCAGGGTCACCACTGCAGCGCCGGCTTCTTTCAGGATCATATCCATTTCACGCGAACCGCCGCGCACCTTCAGCCCCTTGGCATCGGCCGGATCGACGATCGGCTTGCTGCGCGAGGCGACACCGCCGGCCTGCCAGATCCAGCTGACGATGATGACGCCCTTTTCCAGCAGGATGCGCGACAATTCCTTGCCGACTTCCGCATTCTTCCAGGCCGCGCCTTGCTCATACGAAGTCACCAGCCCGGGCATCAGGCCGATGTTTACCTCCGGCACTTCGCCGCCGGCGTAATTGAGCGGCACCAGGGAGAAATCCAGGGCGCCTTTGCGCAGTGCAGAAAATTGGGAATTGGTCTTCATCAAGGAAGAACCGGGGTAGATTTCGAATTTCAAACTGCCGTTGGTGCGCTTGCTGACTTCAGCGGCGAACATGCGGGTCAGGCGATCACGGAAGTCGCCTTCGCTGATGGTGCCGCCGGGAAATTGGTGGGAAATTTTCAAGGCGCTGGACTGCGCCCAGGCTGACGGCATAGACCAGAACGGTGTGCTTGCGAGCGCGCCCAGCACGGTCCTTCTGCTGATTGAAGACATATCCCCTCTCCTGTTATGGGAAAACTACCGCTTTGGTTTTAGCTACTTTTCAAGCCGTTATTGCCGAAGATAGATGTTATGTATTCTTTTTATGTTTCCTTGTATACACAATATTCCATAAAACATTTTCATGTCAACGAATAAATACGCCTTACAATCAAATCTCGAATACACATAATCCCAGAAACGGACCAATTATGCTCACGACAAAAAATCGCTCGGAATCGCTACGCGAAACCATCGAAGAAATGATCGCAGTTGGTGAGTTCCGCCCGGGCCAGCATCTTGACGAGACCGACTTGGCAATCAAATTCGGCGTATCCCGCACTCCCATACGGGAAGCATTGATTCAGCTGGCTTCGATGGGCATCGTAGTAACCCGGCCGCGACGCGGCACCGTGGTCGCCGAAATCGGCCCGCGCCAGTTGGTGGAGATGTTCGAGGTGATGGCGGAATTCGAAGCCATGTGCGGCCGTCTGGCGGCGCGCAGGATGTCGGGCGAGGAACACGCCGGCCTGCTGGCGGCGCACCAGGCATGCATGGAAGCGCGCGACGCGCACGATCCCGACGCCTATTTCTACAAGAACGAAGCCTTCCATGACGCCATCTATGAAGGCAGCCATAACGCCTTCCTGGCGACCCAGGCTCGGTCGCTGCATCGCCGGCTGCGGCCTTACCGGCGGCTGCAGCTGCGGGTGCGCGACCGCCTGAAAGTGTCATACCAGGAGCACGACGGCGTGGTGCAAGGCATCATCGCCGGCGACAGCGAACTGGCGGCCGACCTGCTGCGCCAGCACGTCACGGTCCAGGGGCAGCGCTTTGTCGACCTGATCGCGTCGCTGCAGCAACTGGAAGCCAGGCCACCGGTCGACATGTAAGGCCAGGCCAGGGCCGCTCCATCCGCTGGCGAAATGCGGTTCCCGGCCAAGCGGCCGGCGCCGGCATTTCGATGAAATTTATTGTTCTTTCCCAACCTTTTTCTATTACCAATATGATATCATCGCAAAATTCTGGCGTGCGTCGAGGCGGCATCGGAAATGCATTCATGAAGACCGGTCAAAGAACCGGCCCGCCACTTTAAAGGCAGCCTCAATCCCATGCGCGATTTCATCCTGACTTGCCAGTGGCACACCATCATGGGCGTTGGCATCGTATTTTTTGCCTGCCTGTATTTTGTTTTCGGAAGCATCAACTGGCTGTTCAGCCGCTGCATCCTGCCCGCTTTCGGCTATGGCCGGGTGCTCGATCCGCGGCCGCTGGCGCCGCGGCAGCTGCGGCGCGAACTGGGCGAATCCGCCGTCACCATATTCCTGTTCGGCACCGGCATGGTATTCCCCTGGGGCTTGCTGCAGCTCGGCTGGGCCAGGCTGGCCGAGCAAGCATCAGGCTGGCAGATCGCGCTGGAAATCCTGTTCATGGTGGTGTGGAATGAAGTGCATTTTTACCTCAGCCACAGGCTGCTGCATGTTTCGTGGCTGAAGCGTTTTCACCTGCCGCATCACCGTTCAGTGGTCACCACGCCATGGACTTGCTACAGCTTCACGCCGCTGGAAGCCATGATGCTGGGCAATGTACTGCTGCTGCCCATGCTGCTGCACGATTTCAGCATTTATTCGCTGGCCTTCGTGCCGGTTTTCAGCATCGTGTTCAACAACATCGGCCATTCCAACTACGATTACCTGCCCGACGCCGACCGCGACCGCTGGTGGCTCAACGGCGCGCGCCGCCATCATTTGCACCACGCCTGCTACCACGGCAATTACGGCTTCATGTTCCCGTTCATGGACCGGCTGTTTGCCACCGAACTGGCGCCCGATGCGGCGGAAGCCAGGATTGCCCGCGGTGCGAAACCGGACGAGAAGCAGAATGCTGCGTAACCGCCGCGACTGGCAAAGCCTGGCGTATCTCATTGCCTTGCCGCTGCTGGCAGCCTATCTTTGGCGCCATCCGGAACTGTCGCTGCTGAACGCGCTGCTGTACGGCTTGCTGCTATTCCTGACCTTAGGCACAGGCGTGATCCATCACAACCACGCCCATTTGCGCATGTGGAACGGGCGGCAACTCAACCGCCTCACCGATTTCTGGATCACCCTGCTGCAAGGCCATCCCACTTTCGTCTTCTATCCGGCGCACAACGGCAACCATCACCGCAACCGCCACGGCCCGCTGGACGTGGCGCGCACTTACCGTTTCGGCGGCGACACCAACCATCTGCTCGGTTACCTGCTGCATCCGGTGCAGGCCGCGCTTGCCCTGTATCCCCTGATATGGCGCTGGCTGCTGCGCATGCGCAGGCGCCATGCCGGCGTATTCCGTTACTTCCTGCGTCAATACCTCGCAGTGGCTTTGCTGTGGATGCTGCTGGCCTGGCTCGACTGGCACAAATTCCTGCTGCTGGTGCTGCTGCCTCAGCTGCACGGCTTGCACTGGCTGCTGGCCACCAACTATCTGCAGCATGCGCATGCGGACGGCGATTCGCCGACCGACTTCGCCCGCAATTTCGAGGGCCTGGTCAATCCGCTGCTATTCAATATCGGCTTGCATACGGCGCACCATCGCCATCCGCGTGCGCACTGGACGCAATTGTCCGCCCTGCACCAGCGCTACCGCCACCTGGTGCATCCGCAACTGAATGCAGGACCGTTACTGCCTTATATGTTCCGTACTTTCATTTTGAGTCTGCTGCTGCCGCACCGGGCCAGCCGCAGCCTTATGCAGCCAGGGAAGAAAAATGCCAACTGAGTTCAACCGCGTATATCTCGCCGCCGCAGGATTCCACCTGCCCGGCGCACCCGTCGGCAACGACGACATGGATCGCTATATCGCTCCGATCAACCGCATCTCTGCCCGCATCAAGCAGCGCATCCTGGCCGAGAATGGCATACGGACGCGACACTATGCCATCGACGCCGATGGCAATACCGGGCAAAGCCACGCCCAGCTGGCGGCCGGCGCCATCCGCGACTGCCTGCGGCAGATCGATACCACGCTAGACCAGGTTTCCTTGCTGAGCGTAGGATCTTCCGGCGGCGACGCCCTGATGCCAGGCTTTGCCAACATGATCCAGGGCGAACTGGGCGCACCGCCCATGCAAACCCTGTCCAGCCAAGGCGTGTGCGCGGCCGGCGTCAGCGCCATAGAATTTGCCGCGCAGGCGATAGAACTCGGCACTCACCAGCTGGCGCTGGCGGTCGCCGCCGAAATGCCGTCGCGCATGTTCAAGCGCAGCCGCTTTGCTCCGCGCGGCTACCAGAGCGATTTCGACGCGCACTTCTTGCGCTGGATGCTATCTGACGGCGCCGGAGCGATGCTGTTCAGCCGCCAGCCGCGGTCGCGCAACGGCCTGCGCATCAAGCTCAAATGGGTGCACCAGAAAAGCTTTTCCGGGGACTATCCGGTCTGCATGCAGCTCGGCCTGACGGAAGACCGCAGCAAATCATTCCTGGACTTTGCCTCTTCTGGCGAAGCTGAAGCCGCAGGCGCACTGTCGCTGCGCCAGGATATCCGCCTGCTGCCGCATCTGTTCGATGTCTGCATCCACGAGTACGTCAAGCTGGTGGAAGCAGGATGGATCAAGTCTGAAGAGGTTGACCATTTCCTGTGTCACTACTCTTCCGCCAAATTCATGCCGGTGGTGGAAGAGTTGCTGGCCAAAGCAGGGCTCACCATCCCGCCTGAACGCTGGTACAGCAACCTGGCTACCCGCGGCAATACCGGCGCGGCGTCGATTTTCATCATGCTGGCGGAATTCCTGCAGGAAAAGACGCTGCACGCCGGCGAAAAGATTTTCTGCTTCATACCGGAATCGGGCCGCATCACTGCCGCCTACATGCTGTTTGAGGTGGAAGATGCGAACGCGCCTGAATCCGTGCAGTCTGCCGCGGCGGCGGGCGACAGTCCCGGCGCCAGCGCCGCCACGCCGGCGATCGCCGCCCCGCATCAGCCCGAGGCTGCGCCGCTGCCGCTGCAGCCTCTGCTGACGCGCCTTGCCAGCCTGTGGCAAGACTACCGTTCGCAAGCCTGGCGCACCCCCGTGATCCATCGCCTGGTCAGCGGCCGTTTCGACGTCGCCGCCTACCGCAACTGGACCGCGCAGTGGGTGCCGCAAGTGAAGGAAGGCAGTTTGTGGATGCGCGAAGCCGTGACCTCGCTCAACGGCGAGTTTGCCGCGCTCGGCCAGCTCATCACTACCCATGCCGGCGAAGAGCAGAACGATTTCCAGATCCTATACCAGGACTACCAGGCGGCCGGCGGTGAACTGCCGCTGGAGGCGCTCAAGCGCAATCCCGGCGGCGAAGCGCTCAACAGCTATCTGCACGCCTTGGCCTCTAACTCCAACCCGGTCGGGCTGCTGGGCGCCATCTACATTATCGAAGGCACCGGACAACGGATCGTGCCGGCGCTGCTGCCCTTGCTGCGCCAGCAGGTGGCATTGCCGCCGCAGGCATTCCGTTTCCTGGAATACCACGGCGCCAACGATGAACATCACCTGGCGCGCTGGCTAACCGCGGTGGAGATCACCCTGGCCCTGGATCCAAAGGCGGCTGAGGCAATCTACGCCACCGCCAAGCGCACCGCGCAGCTGTACCTGATGCAGCTGGAACATATACAAGATTAATTACCGGGCCGAAACCATGCAAAGCGACGATTTCCTGCAGCGCGCGCACGATCCGCGCGATCCCAATCCCTGGCTGGCGCTCTACCTGGATGGCAGCACGCCGCTGCCGGATCCGGTCAAGAGCGCCTGGCTGCACGACCTGGCGTCGCCATCGCGCCAGTACCTGCTGCCGTTCGTACGGCCGCTGGCGCGGCTGATGATCATCCTGATCCAGATCCTGAAGACGATCCTGCCGAAGCGCTGGTCGGCCTCGAAAACACTGCACCGCCTGCTGGTATGGGGCTTGAAAGGATTCGTCTCGCCCGAGGCCAACTGGCTGATACTGCGCCACTTCCACGTTGGCGCGCAGATCATCGAATTCATCGAGCGCAACGCGCCGGTCGGCGTCGCCCTGACGCCGCTGACGCCGTTGACGATCGACGACCTGGGCGACGAGCTGTTTTTGAAACATGACCTGAACCTGTTCAATTTCGTGATCCGGCTCAACCAGCAGCTGCGCTCCGAAGGCAAGGCCCTGGCGGCGGTGCAAGAGGTCGACTTCAGCATGATCAGCGAGCCGCCGCTGGCGCTGGCGGCCATGCCGCAGCGCGCTCTCAACTTCATCGACCTGCAGACCGCGATCGAGATTTTTACGCCGGTCTACCAGCTGTTCCTGACCGATAACGATTTCTGGCGCGCCGCCAATTCGCTGCAACTGGATGAAACCATGGCAGTGTATGCGGCCACCATCCTCAACTCTCCCCAGCACCTGCTGCTGTTGAACAACAAGCATCCGCTGGTGCCGATGTCCACCCTCGGCGCCGGCTACCGCCTTGTATTGCACGGGCTGTCGAGCGAGATGCTGCACTGCCTGCTGAGCGAGATGAAGCAAGCGCAGTTGGCAGCCGGCAAAACGGCCGCATGAAAAATTGACAAAAAAATGCCGTCCGGCGTGACAGGTCTGTGCGGCAATCATCATCTATAATTGGCCCGTTTCATCCTGTCTGCGCAATGCTTGCGTCCCTGTAAGTCATCCATGTCACGTATCCGCCGTCAAAAACTTGTGGTCTGGGCCTGCCTGTTTGCCATCTGGCTGGATATCCTCATGCCGACGGTTTCCCAGTCTCTCAAGGCGGCGGGAACGATACAGATCTACAACGACATCTGCACCTCGGCCGGACTGATCCATGCCGATCCAGCCGACAGCGGCAAGTCTTCTGCGCCGAAGGCCGATCATTGGAATGCATGCGGCTACTGTACGTTGCTGGCCAACAGCCCGCCGCCGCCAGCTTCTTTCGGCGTACTGCAGGCGATTGCTGCGAGTTTCGCGCACGCCAGCCTTGCGCTGTACGACTACATCCCGCCACGCCCGTTTCGCGGGCAGACTCATCCGCTCGACCCGCCTCCCCTGACGCTTTCCTGATTTCCGTTGCCGGCGCCTGAGGCGCCGCCTGTCCCCGATTGCGCCTGCAATCCGGGGACGCTTATCGTTTAAAGTCCAGGGGAATTTATGCTTGCTTTGCTCGCGCAAACCGAGAGTGTTTCAGCGCGCCGCTACTTGTCGTCACCACATTTGTTACGTCAGTCATCCGGATTATCCGCGGTGCTGCTGCCGCTGCCGTTCTTCCTTATGCTCGCCTTGCCCATGCTATCGCAAAGCGCATGGGCGGCAGAAGAGGACACGCACGCGGTGCCGGAAGTGTTAGTCACCGGCGCCAGGGAAAAGCGGGTGCTTGATCCCAACCTGCCCGCCAGCAGCGAACGGATCACGGCTGCGCAACTAGAGAATCTCAACGTCATCAATACTGAAGACGCCTTGAAGTACATGCCCAACATGGCGATTCGTAAACGTTTTATCGGCGATGAAAACGCCACCATATCGGTGCGCGGCAACGGCAACTCCCAGACCGCACGCGGCCTAGTGTATGCCGACGGCCTGTTGCTCAGCAATTTTCTCGGCAATACGTTTAGCTTCCCACCGCGCTGGTCTATGGTTTCCCCGGAAGATATTGCACAGGTGGATGTGATCTACGGCCCCTTTTCCGCGCTATACCCGGGCAATTCGATGGGGGCGACAGTTGCGATCACCACCAAGATGCCGACCAGACTGGAAGCAATGGCCAAGGCGCAGGTATTCAGCCAGCAATTCCGCCTGTTCGGCGTCGAAGGTCATTTCGACGGTAACAAAAGCACCGCGGCCATCGGCAACAAGATCGGCGACCTGTCCTTCCTGCTTGGCATAGACCACCTTAGCAATGCCGGCCAGCCTCTTGTGTATGCCAATCAGCTGCGCTCTACCCAGATTGCAACTGCGGCCGCGATTCCGGTCAGCGGCGCCTACCAATACACCAATCCTAACGGTGCTCCAGCCACCATCTTCGGCGTCAATGCCGAGGGCGCCGAGCGGGCGGTGCAGGATCAGTTCAAGTTCAAGGCCGTCTACGACATAACGCCCGCCGTGCAAGCCGGCTTCACTTTCGGCTACTGGCGCCAGCAGGTGAGCAACAGCACCCAGACTTTCTTGCGCGACGCCAAAGGTAATCCCGTGTATTCGGGCCTGGTCAATATCGGCGGTTATCAGTACAAGCTGCCAGACAATTTCTTTGCGCCGGCGGCCAGCGAAAGCGAGAACCAGCTGTACGGCTTGACGCTGAAAACCCGTCACGCCAGCGGTTGGAACTACGCTGCGATTGCATCGTATTTCGACATTTCAAAGAGCATTGCCAGATCCGCCAGCAGCAGGCTGGCCGGCAATACCAGCGGCGTAGCCACCTATGGCGACGGCTCGGGCTGGAAAACGCTGGACCTGGCGGCAGACTACAAACCGGCAACCATCAACGCCGGCAGCCATTGGCCGACCTTCGGCTATCACTACGATAATTATTTCCTGGAAAATACTACCGTCAACCTGAGCAACTGGCGCAGCGACGGCGGTGGTTTCAACAATGCCTTTGCCGGCAAGACCAAAACCCAGGCGCTGTTTGCGCAGGACGCGTGGCAAGTGAGCCAGCTCTGGAAACTGACCTACGGTGTGCGCTATGAAAACTGGCGCGCCTACGACGGCGCTCGCGCCACAGGCACTTCCGCGCAACGCTATGACAGCCGTTACGACAACCGCAGCCTGTCCTACTGGTCGCCCAAGGCGGCGCTGTCCTATAAGGCTTCCTCTGACCTGACAATCCGCTTTTCCACCGGTCGCGCCTACCGCTTCCCGACCGTCAGCGAACTATTCCAGGGTAGCCTGACCGGTTCCACGCTGGTCAACAACGACCCGAATCTCAAGCCGGAAAACGATCTGGCGAAAGAGCTGAGCGCCGAATGGTCGCAATTGAAGGGCATGCTGCGCATGTCCTTGTTTGAGGATGATGTGAAGAACACCTTATTCAGCCAGACCAACACGACGGTATTTCCCAATGTGACCAATATCCAGAACATAGACCGGGTACGCTCGCGCGGGATAGAACTCAGCTACTCCGCCGAAGACGTCTTCCTGCGCGGGCTGGACCTGAGCGCCAGCGTCGGCTACACCAGATCGATCATCCTGGAAAACAGCAAGAATCCGGCGACCGTCAGCAAGAATTTCTATCGCATCCCTTTGTGGCGCAGCAACCTGGTCGGCAGCTATCGCATCAACGACCAGGTCACCGTGATGCTGGCCGGGCGCTATTCCGGGCGGCAATACAACACGCTGACCAATACCGACAGCAACCCGAATACTTTCGGCGGCACCAGTTCTTTCCTGGTGTTCGACACCAAACTGACGCTCAAGCCGACCAAAAATACCGAGCTGGGAATCGGCATCGACAACCTGACCAATCGGCGCTACTACGTCTACTACCCCTACCCGGGCCGGACTTTCTATCTGGAAGCCAAAGTCAGTCTATGACGGGCTCAAGCAGATTCAGACAGCAAGCCGCGTACAACATTTTTAGCAAGGAACAGTCATGCAGACAGTCTTTCAGCAAGCAGCGCCGGACGAGAGCAGCTCAGTCTCATCGCGCAATTACCGCATCTTGTGGCGCTGGCATTTTTATGCCGGTTTATTCGTGATGCCCTTTTTAATCGTGCTGGCGATTACCGGGTCCATCTATGTATTCAAACCGCAAATAGAAAGCGTTCTTTACGGCGACAAATTATTTGTACCTGTCAGCACGCAGACAAGGCTTGGTTACGACAAGCTGCTCGGCATCGCCGCTGCCGCATTGCCGGCGGATGCAAAAGCAAGCGCGATTGCCGTCAGCCAGGACCCGCGACGCAGCACCGAAGCGGTATTCCGTCTGGCGTCCGGCGACAGCAGCAGCGTGTATGTGAATCCGTACACAGGCCAGGTGCTGGGCACGCTCAGCGTGGAACACAGGTTGATGAAGCAGGTGCGGCAAATCCATCGCGATCTGCTGCTGGGGAAATGGGGCGGCTGGCTGATGGAACTGGCGGCTTGCTGGACCTTGATCATGCTCGGCACCGGCATCGCCTTGTGGTGGCCGCGCAAGCAGTTTTCCGTGTGGGGCACCTTGCTGCCCCGCCTTAACCTGAGCGGGCGGGCTATCTGGCGCGAGCTGCATCTGGTGGTTGGCGTCTGGGTCTCGATCGGCGCGCTGTTTTTCATCATGAGCGGCTTGCCGTGGTCCAGCTTCTGGGGCAAGAATTTCCAGGCTGTCGTGACCTGGGCCGGCTCGCCGCGGCCACAGGCAGCGGCGCAAAGCGAGCACATCCACGGAACAGATGCGCCGGCTGACGCTCATCATTCGATGCCGAATATGCCAATGAAGATGCAGGACCTGCCGCTTGCCGACATCCCGTGGGCAGTCGGCGCAACCACGGTACCGATGTCGCAGGACATGCCGCGCCAATCCCTGAGCATCGATCAGGTGGCGGCGATCGCGGCGCGCAACGGCATGCAAACCTATCAACTCGCGCTGCCTGGCAAAAGTTCGGATGTATTTACCGCAGCCTATGCGCCGGGCGCTGGCGAGTTCTTGCGCTCCGACCTCGATCGGCAACGCACGCTGCATATCGACCAATACAGCGGCAAGATCATGAAAGACCTGCGCTTTACCGACTACAACCCAGTCTCCAAGCTGGTTACGCTGGGAGTTGCCTTGCATATGGGTGAATACTTCGGCTTGACGAACCAGCTGATTTGCGCGGCTATTTCATTAACCTTGCTGGCAATGGCTGTCACCGGCTTCGTGATGTGGTGGCAGCGCCGCCCGCAGAATTCCCTGGGTGCGCCGAAACGCGTGCTGCAAGCGCCGCCGTCGATCAGGCGCTGGAAAAGTTATATGGCGATCCTCGGCATCCTGTTTCCATTGATGGGGGTGTCGATGATTGCGGTATGGCTGGGCGATACGCTGTTTTTCAGAAACCGGGCTTGAGGTTTCTGAATCGTTTGCATCCCAACCTTTTCAGGCCAGAACTTCTGCGGCGATGCTGCCTGCTGTCATTTCACCGATGACAGCAGCTTCGGCAAACCCTTCGCGCCGGAACAATTCAAGTACCTGCGCCACCGCAGCCGCATCGCAGGAAACCAGCAAGCCGCCCGAGGTTTGCGGATCGGTCAGCAAGCTGCGTTGTACCGATGTGATGTTTTCTGCCAAAACCACATCCTGCGCGTAGCCGTTCCAGTTGCGGCCGGAGGCGCCGGTGATGTATCCCTGTTCGGCCAGTGGCTGCACCTGCGGTAACAAGGGGATCAATCCCATTTCAAGCCTGGCCGACAACTTCGCGGCCCGCGCCAGCTCCAGCAGATGTCCCAGCAATCCAAACCCGGTGACATCGGTCAGTGCGTTAACCCCGGCCAGTTCCGACAGCAGACGGCCCGGCGTGTTCAGTTTGGTTGTGTTGCTGATGAGCGCGGCATAACCTGCGCTATCCAGCGCGCCTTTTTTCAGCGCTGCCGACAGAATGCCGACACCGATCGGCTTGCCCAGGATGAGTTTATCGCCTGCCTTGGCGCCGGCATTGCGCTTGACTTTGGAGGGATGGACCAGGCCCAGCACCACCAGGCCATAGATCGGCTCAACCGAATCGATGGTATGGCCGCCGGCAATCGGAATGCCGGCCTCGGCGCAGATGGCCGCGCCGCCTTCGAGGATTTTGCCGATGACTTCCAGCGGCAGTTTATCGATAGGCATGCCAACCAGGGCCAGCGCCATGATCGGCGTGCCGCCCATGGCGTACACATCGGAAATCGCATTGGTGGCGGCGATACGGCCGAAGTCATAGGGATCGTCGACTATGGGCATGAAAAAATCGGTGGTGGCAATCAGCGCCTGTTCGTCGTTCAGCTTGTAGACGGCGGCGTCGTCGGCGGTTTCAATCCCGACCATCAATTCTTTCGGCACAGGAAAGCCACTCGAATTCTTGAGAATTTCCGCCAGCACGCCGGGCGCGATCTTGCAGCCGCAACCGCCGCCGTGCGAAAAGGAAGTCAGTTTGATGTTTGCTTGAGCGAGATCGGGCATACGGGTCCTCGGGTGGATATGGGTAAGAGATAGGATGCAAGCATACGCTCGATCCGGACTTATTTATTTTGATGCAGCAGTCTTGCCGCACGCTGGAAAGTAGCGTCTGAAATATCCGGAAGATCAAGTATCTGCGCCTCGGAAAACTGATCGAAATTTCTCTTGATCGATTGCGCATAAGCCGGATCATAGTGTTTCAGCAATAGCTCATCCACCAGTTCCTCGATGCGGCCGGACAAATTCAGCTGCTGCCAATAGGCGACCTTCTCGCGGCCGTGAACATACGTCAGGCAAGCCAGCTGGGTATTCAGCAAGGCCGGGGCGGCGATGAAATGCGCATAATCTTCCAACAGCAGCCGCACGCGGTCCGGGCGCGCAAGCGCGACCGCAAAACAGGGCGAGCTGCGCATGCGTTCCATCAGCATGTCGGGCACCCGCAGATTGCCGACCTTCTTGCTTTCGGATTCGATGAATACCGGCTGCTGCGGATCGAAATGCCGCAACGCTTCCCAGATACGGCTCTCGAAGGTTTTTTGCGAAGGTTGAGGTTCGGCCGGCAGATTGCCCAGCACCGAGCCGCGATGCGCCGCCATCTGTTCCAGATCCAGCACCTGTGCGCCCTGCTGCGCCAGCACTTGCAGCAGACGGCTCTTGCCGCTGCCGGTAGGGCCGCAAATCACCTTGAAGCTGAAGCGCTGCGGCAGTTCGGCCAGGCTGGCGCTGACGTATCTGCGGTATTCCCGGTAGCCGCCGTCGAGCTGCGCTACCGGCCAGCCGATTTTCGCCATGATGTGCGCCATCGAACCGCTGCGGTTGCCGCCGCGCCAGCAGTAAATCAAGGGTGTCCATTCACGCGGCTTGCTGAGAAACAGGGTCTCGATATGGGATGCAATATTGTGGGCGACCAGCACCGCGCCGAGTTTCTTCGCTTCAAACGCATTGACTTGCTTGTACATGGTGCCGATCTGCACCCGTTGCGCATCGTCCAGCACCGGGCAGTTGATGGCGCCGGGAATGTGGTCTTCGGCAAATTCAGACTGGCTGCGGGCATCGATGATGGCGTCGAATTGCCGGAGTTGCGGAAGGACTTCTTCAAAAGAAAGCAATGCTGGGTATTTCATGCGCGTTTTCTGTCAGGCGGATTGATCATTATAAGCATTTGCCATGTTGCTCTAGCCATCAGAAATCATCCGGCTGCGACAACGTGCCCCAGGCCAGCCGCACCAGCTCGTCTTCAAATTCAACGCTGCCCAGCAGCGGCGACTTTTCCAGCGAAGCGCTGCGGATGGCGCCGATGACGGCGCGGGTAACCACGAACATCATGGCTGGCGTCGGCGGCCGCAGCTTGGGGTGATGAATTCTCTGCATGCTGATGGCGATCCGCTCCGCCGTTTCGCGCAGGGCCTGGGTGATGTCTTCGTGATGATCGTGCTGCCAGGCAAAGCGGATCATCGCGCGCTTGGCGCTTCTGCCGCTGCCGAGACCTTCGATATTGATGCGGATGAACTGGCGCAGGAGGGAAATCGGATCGAGCTGGTCTACCTGGTTCTCGGCGCTTTCCATCAAGGCGTCGAGCTCATCCATTACGCGCCGCCGCTCGCGGGCGATGAGCGCCGTCAGTATCGCGTCCTTGCTGGGGAAATACTGATACAAGGTGCCTATCGAAAAGCCGGCCTTTTCGGCCACTTTATTGGTGGTCAGGCCGGCTTCGCCTTCGCTCTCCACAATCTGAGCAGTAGTCTGGAAAATGGTCTCTATGGTGCGCTGCGCACGTTCCTGGGTGGGTAGTTTTCGCATTACTTCAGAGGAGGAAGCGGGATTACGCCTGGTCATATCGACACCTGTCAAAAACTGAGCAACTTGCGAGTTTAAAACTGAATAAAGCTCAGTATAGTGCTTCTATCGTTATTGCATAACGTCATTCCGCAAAGGCAATCCGTGAACACATCCAATCCCCTGATGGTAAGAAAACTACTGGTCGATCTGTCGCAGGGCTTTCCGCGCCACTGGCTGGCTGGCAAAGCCTTCCGCACGCAATTTTTCAATGCCTTGTCGATGAGCTTTCCGGTCGGCGAACAAGACTTAACTGGGACGCCAGCGCAATATCCCGGCCTTGAGCAGGCTGGCCGTTACTGCCGCCTTTGAACACGCCACCGCAGTGCTGGCCGATCGGACCTTGCGCCACCCCGAAGTGATGGCGGGATCGGAGCCGATGCTGCAGACGCTGTGGAACTGGCATGCGGTGGAAGAAACCGAACACAAGGCAGTTGCCTTCGACCTGTATCGCACACTGGGCGGCAGCTACAAGACGCGGGTGCGCTGCTACGGTTTTGCCATGCTGCGCTTTAGCGTGATGGCAACCAGGCAAACCATCAACAATCTCTGGCATGACCGGGTTTTGTTCAAACCCAGCACCTGGATTGATGCGGCGCGTTTCTTTTTTGGCCGCTACGGCCTGGTCTGGCTCACGGTCGGTCCTCTGCTCAGTTACCTGAAACGCGACTTTCATCCATGGCAGCATGACAACCGGGAGCTGGCCGAACGGTGGCTTGCCAGCAATTCAGCCCGGTACGCGATCGTGCGCGGGCCAAAAGCAGCTTGATCGGCTGCAACGAAACTCCTGAACTTCTGTCGAATCGACTGAATATTGCGGGCGCATAGTCTAAAATGCAGCCGCCGTTTGAAATTAGTCGAATCAAGGAGTTTCGTTTATGTCCAGGATGTACAGCTTTTCTCGCGCCTCGCTGCCGGCTTTCGTGATTGCGTTGATGGCGGGCGCCCTTGGCGCCTGCTCGACCACCAAGCCGGCGGTCTATCAAGGCGAGGAATTCAGCGAAACCAGCACTTTTTCCCATGACTTTGCCACCTCCGCTCCTGCCACCTGCGAAGCGGCGCGCCGCACCTTGCTGAGCCAGGGTTACATCATCAAGCAAGCCAAGGCCGATATGGTCGATGGCCACAAGCACTTCCAGCCGGAAAGCGATGTCCACGTCGAGATCGAATTCCATGTGGTGTGCGCCCCCAACGACGGCCAAGGCAAAAGCACCACGCTGTTTGTCAGCGCCACCCAGGATCGGTACGCGCTCAAGAAAACCAACAACTCTGCCAGCGTCGGCCTGAGCGTGCTGGGTTCGGTCTCGATGCCCATCGGCAGCACCTCCGATTCGCTGGTCAAGGTTGCCAGTGAAACCATTCCAGCCGGGCAATTCTATGATCGTTTCTTCGGCCTGATTGAACATTACCTGGGTCTCGACACCGGCTTGCCTGCGGTGGATCTCGACGACAAGCCGGCGTTGCCGGTCAAGCCGTCGGCCAAAGCGCCCGAATAAACGCTGTGCAAGAAAAAGGCCGCTAGTGCAGCCTGCAAGCTCTGTTCCGCGTTTCAGGATGTCGCTTAAAACGCTTTTTTCAAGCCGATCTGGAAGGAATTGCTCTTGTTGCCGCCGGCGAACTGGCCGCTGTAACTGGCGTAAGCACTGAAGTCCGTCGCCAGTGCAATGCTGGCGCCGAGATCCAGACGGGCGCTGTTGGAAGGCCCCTGGTATGCAGGCAAACCGAAGCTGCCGGCCATGCCGACCACATTGGCGCGCACATCGCGCTCGCTGTTGTCATACTCCTTTTCCCATGCCAGCTTGGCAAACGGCTGCACCGTATATGTGCCCAGCACCAGCTTGCTGCTGACTTGCGCCCCCAGGCTGGAGACCAGCGAGTTGCGCCGTTGCGACTGGAAATTCATGGCTGTGCTGTCATTGCCGTTTTCCATGTAGCCGCCGACATGGACCTGTTGCCAGGTTAGGTTGGCGACCGGGCTCAGCACCATTGCGCCAAGGTTGAAGTCATACTGGCCGCCGATGCGCAACAGGAACTGATGGCCATTGGTGCTGCCAGTCTCGCTGCGGGTAGCCGCGCCCAAGGCGACGTTGCGGCTAACGTCCTTGTACTGCAGCGAGCCGATCATCCCCAGCGCGTTGAGAGCCCAGGCGCCGTCGCGGTATTGGGTGTAGGCCGAGAGCATGGCCTGGTCCAGCTTGAAGCCGCCGGTATTGGCGCCAAAATGCGCCCGGTTATGGGCGAAACCGAAAGCGCCGCCGACCGTGACATTCTGATTGAGCGCATAGTCGGCGCCAACCGACAAGCTGTTGGAGGAACCGTCCAGGCCGGGATTATTGCCGTTGTGATCCAGGCTTTGATGCGTATTATCATAGGCCGCATAGGCTTCGACCTGCCCCGCCCGCGGCGTCAGGCGCATGCGATCGTCGATCACCCGAGTGAAGCTCTGGGCGCTGGCCAGCGGCGCTTCCGCCAGCATGCCGATCTGGCCGGGAGCCTGCAATACCGAGACGATATATTGCGCCAGGATGGCATGGCCGGCGCCGGTTGGATGAACGCCGTCGGCAAACAAATAGGTTTTATTGGCATTCGGCGCCACCAGGGTCGACGTGGTGCAGGTCGAAGAAGAACTGGTGGTGCAAGCCGGCGCGGTGACGTTGGTGAAGCCGTACAAACCGGGATTGGCAATCGCTTCACGCAGCAGGCCAAAGGCGTTGAGGGCGACGATATTGCCTCCAAGGCCGCTCAAGCCGCTGTTCAGATTGGCGTTGAAACTGGTTGAAGCCGCCGTCCACAAGGAACCCAAGGCCGGATTCGACGATCCCTGCGGGGTGCGACCGATATCCGGCAAATTGATCACGATCACAGTGCCGGCGCCGGCTTGCTGCAATTGCTTGACCAGGCCGACCACATTGCCGGCCTCGCCGGTTACTTGTTGAATCACCTGCGCCGCGGTGGCAGTCTGCGTCGCCGGATTCAGCAAACCGGCGAGATTCGACAGGGTATAGCCGAACACATCGTTGGCGCCAGCCCAGACAGCATACAAGCCCTTGCTGTCCAGTTTCGGATTGGCGGCCAGATAACCCTGGACCTGGCTGGTGACGGTCGGTATCAAGGGCGCTGTGGCAGCGTCGGGGAAACCGTTCTGGTTGGTGACACGGGCGCCGGCGACAGCAAAGTCGGTACCGCCGGCAGCCTGTACGCCGGTCGGCGTCAGCACCGCGGCGGGATTGGCAGCAGTGCCGTATTTGTGTGCCAGGATTTGTGCCCAGACCGGATCAGGGTTAGTGGTAGCCGAAGGCTGCTTGCCGACGCCGGTAAAATATCCGCTATCGGTCAACGAGTCGCCGAAAATCACCGCCTGGGAAAAATTCGCGGCGCTTGCCGGCGCGCAAATCACAAACCCTGCGCCGAATACTGCCACGGTGCGCGTCACCACCGTCAATGCGTGAACCATAGGGCGCAGGCGGAATTTGGATAAAGATAGTTGCAATTGTGTCTCCTTCTTCTATTTATAGATGTTGTGCCGTCAACATATTCCACGCCGACACCATTGTCAATTAAACTGCATAGACAGAACCTTCGAAATTCGGCGGCGTCGCGTACTTATCACCAAGCATCACCAAACGCATTGCTAA
>NZ_JAGQEG010000169.1 GCF_018305005.1 Collimonas silvisoli | reverse complement strand
TCTACCTGCTCGACAACGCTCAATTTAAAAGCCAGGCTGTAATCACGTTGGCTGCGCCGTATCTCTTGCTCCATTTGACACTCCTTCTCTTCATCGAAAAAGTGTCAACCTAATTCAGGACGGGTCATGGGTCAAAAAAAAGCCACGACGTGTATCGTGGCCCTTTATTTATCCGCTGAGTGTCAATCGCGCATAGCTGTACTCGTCAAAATATCCATTCGTAAGCCCCACCACCTGCCCCTCAAGAGCATCAACAGAATATTTACGCGACCTCCTGCTGCATTAATCTCAGGTCATAACGCAACATAGCCCAGGATTTGGTAATGCAACAGATTAATGAGCTAAAAGCGTTGTCTAGCACGTGAAAGCAACTTCATTTCTCTATGAGAAAGTAATTTAGACACGTAAATGCAACGCTTCCGGAACTGCATAGTCTGCGAAATAGTTAAAAGCCCCCAACGAGCCAACCGATATCCGCCAATCGAATGATGGTGAAAGCCGAGCTCAAAAGGTAATTGATGTTTTGTATCCTCGTATTGATAATGCGAAAACTTCCGCAGCTAAATGTCGGAGCAGGAGACACGCAAATATCGTGAATTTGTGGTGTACCAATTCTCAGTCAGAATGGGCTTGGACGAATAGAGATGATCAGCGAAATGCAATGTTTCGCATCCAAATGAATAGCGCTTCTGATCAAAAACGCCAATATATCCACTTGATGGTCTAGTGATGAAGGCCGTCTATCGGGCCTGACATTCTCTGACATTGTCGTTGTCACGTCTTCGCGTTCCGTCACGGTGAAATTGTCCTCAGCACTGAAACCCTTGTAAACACACGCAGGCAGCGTATTGACGTGCATCCATGTCCACTCCATAGCTATCGTTCATTCGATCAAACACGATCCGGAAGCGCAGGAGTCATGACAATCTCTGACAAATTGCAAGATGCAAATCGGATAGAGTAATTCTTGTCTCGCGCCAATGTGCTTTCAATTGTTTGCATTCAAAGCCGCCGACTGCAGTTGGGGGCGACCGGATCGAGAGTGCACCTTTTAAGTCGCGGGACCCAGATTGAATTACGTCAAGCAGATCTAACGCATCGCGAAATTCGGGCGACTCATTTTGAGGTGGGTGGGGAGTATTCCGTGCTCACCGACAGTCGGCGAAATAAGACTGCGTGTGCTGCGGATTTGCTTTAACACGAATGCTGGGCCAAGAAAATTTCTAACATGTGTCGCGGTGTCTGTCCGCTTGGTGCATGTCTGAGCCCCTGAAACATGGGCATAAGGTTGGATTTGATCAATAAGATTCAGAAAGTGGAGCGTCGATGGCAGTTACCCGGCACATCTTGTTTGGCAAGCTTAATACAACGTTGTTCAAAGCAATTGAATCGGCTGCGGCATTCTGCAAGCTGCGCGGCAATCCATATATCGAACTGGCGCACTGGATCAATCAACTGGCCCAGCTTCCAGATAGCGACTGGCATCGTATTGCCAGGCATTTCGGCGTCTCGCCCGGCGTGATCGATCGCGAGCTTGCCGCCGCACTCGGCATGTTGCCGACCGGCGCCAGCTCAATCAGCGATTTCTCTTACCATATCGAAGCCGCGATAGAGCGTGCATGGATCTTTGCAACATTAAGTGCGGGCGAACAGCGTATCCGTAGCGCATGGCTGATTGCGGCCTTACTTGAAACGCCGGAGCTGCGTCGGGTCTTGTTGAGCATCTTGCCGCCTTTTGCCAAAGTGCCGACAGCAGGTTTGATGGATCTGTTGCCCGCCTTGATTGATGGCTCGCCGGAAAGCCATGAGGCAGCGCATGACGGCTCCGGGAACTCCGCCACAATTCCAGGCGAGGCCAGCAATGCCTTGTCAGCACAATCCTCTTCCAAGTCTCCGCTTGCGCAATACTGCAGCGACTTGACTGAGCAGGCACGGGCCCGAAAGATTGATCCGGTGGTTGGCCGTGACCACGAAATCCGCACCATGATCGACATTCTCCTGCGCCGGCGCCAGAACAATCCGTTGCTGACCGGCGAGGCAGGTGTGGGCAAGACTGCGGTCGTCGAAGGTCTCGCCTTGGCCATCGCACAAGGACATGTTCCCCCCAGTCTGCGTGAGGTACGCCTACTCAGCCTGGATGTTGGGGCCTTGCTTGCTGGCGCCAGCATGAAGGGAGAATTTGAGTCGCGTTTAAAAGGCGTTCTCGAAGAAGCTGCACACTCCACCCAGCCGGTCATTTTGTTTGTCGATGAAGTCCATACCTTGATCGGCGCCGGCGGCCAGGCCGGGACCGGAGATGCCGCCAACCTGTTAAAGCCGGCGCTGGCGCGCGGCACGTTGCGCACCATCGGTGCGACAACCTGGAGCGAATACAAGCGCCATATTGAAAAAGATCCGGCACTGACGCGGCGCTTCCAGGTGCTGCAAGTGATGGAGCCGGAAGAAGCCTCTGCGGTCGACATGGTGCGCGGACTGGTAGAGACTTTTACTCAGCACCATCAGGTATGGATCATGGACGAAGCCATACGCGCGGCCGTCACCTTGTCGCATCGCTACATCCCGTCGCGCCAGCTGCCAGACAAGGCCATCAGTTTGCTCGATACTGCTTGTGCACGCGTAGCCTTGTCGCTGCATGCGCCGCCGGCGCGTATCGAATACCTGCGCGAACGTTTGACAGCCGGGCAGGTTGAGCGTGATTTGCTGTTGCGCGAAGCCAGCATAGGTAAGGAAAATGCCGGGCGCCTCGATGAGATTGATGCACGCATCGATACGCAACAGAGTGAATTGGATCTGCTGGAACAGCGTTGGCAGCAGGAACTCGACCTCACCCGGATCATCGTTTCGAAACGAACTCAATTGTTAGCGTTACCAGATTCCGGAGAAACAATCGACAGCCTTGGCCAGCTTCTGAGCGATTTGAAAGCGCTGGAAAAACAACTGGAGCTTCTGCAACAAGATTCACCTTTGATTCAGCCGCACGTCAGCGAAGCGGTGGTGGCCGCCATTGTCGCCGACTGGACCGGTATTCCTGTCGGCAGCATGGTTCAAGACGATATTGCTGCCGTTCGAAAACTTCCGGCCCTGCTGGCGCAGCGCGTGATCGGTCAAGCGCACGCATTACGCGCCATTGGTGAACGCATCCAGACTGCGCGGGCAAACCTATCCGATCCGAACAAGCCGGTTGGCGTCTTTCTGCTGGTCGGCCCGTCGGGGGTTGGCAAGACTGAAACCGCCTTGGCGCTGGCCGATGCGCTGTATGGCGGCGAGCAAAATCTGATCACCGTCAACATGAGCGAATTCCAAGAGGCCCACACCGTCTCGACCTTGAAAGGTTCGCCGCCTGGTTATGTCGGCTACGGCGAAGGCGGCGTGCTGACCGAGGCGGTGCGGCGTCGCCCCTATAGCGTGGTGCTGCTGGATGAAATCGAAAAAGCCCATCCCGACGTGCATGAAATGTTTTATCAAGTGTTCGACAAAGGCTGGATGGAAGACGGTGAAGGGCGTTACATCGATTTCAAAAACACCGTCATTCTACTCACCAGCAATACCGGTTCGGACTTGATTTCCAGTTTGTGCGACGACCCGACGCTGATACCCGATGCGGAAGCGCTGCGCGATGTCTTGCAGCCCGAACTACGCAAGGTATTCCCGGCAGCCTTCGTCGGGCGATTGACGACGGTCCCGTTCTTTCCGCTGCAACACGAAGAATTGGCCAGCATCGTCCGGCTGCATCTGCAAAAAATCGTCACCCGCATGCGGTCGCATCACGGCATCGCATTGGATATCAAGGATGCCGTGGTTAGCCATATCGTCGAGCAATGCGGCAGGCACGAAACCGGCGCGCGGCTGTTGGTCGGTTTCATCGAACAGCGCATCTTGCCTCGTCTTTCGGCCTATTGGCTGGATGCTTTAGAAGAAAAACGCGCGATCAGCCGCATCGTCGTCGATTTTGATAGCAACACCACGGATATGAGCTATCAGTTGGAATACGCATGAACGCCACGTTTCTCTGTGCCGGCGTCGCTGGCTTGAGCTTGGCCTGTTCGTAAGGCTGTTTTGTCCTTGATCAACCCTTTTATTTATCGGAGTTTTTATGAGCGTTAGCAACAGTTCCCAGAAATTTATCGCCCGCAACCGCGCGCCTCGCGTGCAAATCGAGTACGACGTCGAAATCTACGGTTCGGAGAAGAAGATTGAATTGCCATTCGTGATGGGTGTACTGGCTGACTTGTCCGGCAAGCCTGTGGCAGATCTGCCGCCGGTGGGAGATCGCAAGTTTCTCGATATCGATATCGACAATTTCGACGAACGCATGAAAGCCATTCAACCGCGTGTGGCCTTTTCGGTGCCGAATACTTTGTCAGGTGACGGTCACTTGATGGTCGATATGACGTTTGAAAGCATGGAAGATTTTTCCCCGGCAGCGGTGGCAACCAAGGTCGATGCGTTGAAGCAGCTGCTTGAAGCCCGCACGCAACTATCTAACCTGCAGACCTATATGGATGGCAAATCCGGCGCCGAAGGATTGGTGCAGCAATTGCTGCAGGATCCTGCATTGATGAAGGCATTGGCTTCAGCGCCAAAGAAAAATGGCGATGACAGCGTCAAAGCCGACTGATCGCCAGCTGCTCCCCTAATAAATCGCATTGACCGAAAGAAAATCCATGCAAGCGAAAGCCCAGACCAAAAATACTCAAGCAAAACCGAGCAGGCGCGCGACGCGGTTGAATCCGCCGTCCGTACCCTGGCGGAACAGGCGTTGAGCAACTCGACGACGATCAGCGACGATGCCTATTCCGCGATCGAAGCGGTGATTGCAGAAATCGACCACAAGTTATCCGAACAAATCAATCTGATTCTCCATAAAGAAGAATTCCAGCAGCTGGAATCGGCTTGGCGCGGCCTGCACCATCTGGTTTCCAATACCGAAACCGACGAGCAGCTCAAAATTCGTTTCATGGATATTTCCAAAGACGAAATGCGGCGCACCGTGCGTCGTCACAAAGGCGTGGCGTGGGATCAAAGTCCGATTTTCAAACGCGTTTATGAAGAAGAATACGGCCAGCTCGGCGGCGAACCTTACGGTTGCCTGGTTGCCGACTATTACTTCGACCACACGCCGCCGGATGTTGAATTGCTTGGGGCGATTGCCAAGATTTCCGCCGCAGCGCATTCGCCGTTCATCGCCGGCGCCTCGCCAGCCGGCTTGCAGATGGATTCATGGCAGGAATTGGCCAACCCGCGCGACCTGGCGAAGATCACGTCGAATCTGGAACACGCTGCGTGGAATTCATTGCGTAACACCGAAGATGCGCGCTATATCGGTTTG
>NZ_JAGQEG010000168.1 GCF_018305005.1 Collimonas silvisoli | reverse complement strand
CAAAAACAAAAAGCCCCAGGTGCGATGCACCTGGGGCTTTTTGAACAAGAATAATTGCTTACTCTATTTGGTTGCGGGGGCAGGATTTGAACCTACGACCTTCGGGTTATGAGCCCGACGAGCTGCCAGACTGCTCCACCCCGCGCCTGAATATAAAAAGCCTTAAGCGTTGTGCACTTAAGGCTTGATGCGTAAGAATAACTTTTACTGCCAGCCTTCTTACTGTATCTGGTTGCGGGGGCAGGATTTGAACCTACGACCTTCGGGTTATGAGCCCGACGAGCTGCCAGACTGCTCCACCCCGCGTCTGAAGAATGAAAGTATATAGTGTATTGCAGTGCAATGCAACCAATACACACAATCGGATTAAGAACAGCTCTAACGATTGGGCAATGCTAAACTTCCAAACTACCGATTCAAACAACCTATTGCAGCCTATGAAATTTTGTTCCGAATGTGCGCATCCCGTCAGCCTGCAGATTCCGCCGGACGACAACCGCATGCGTTATGTCTGCAGCAACTGCGGCAGCATTCATTACCAGAATCCGAAAATGGTGATCGGCTCGATTCCGGTTTGGGAGCGAGACGGCGAGCTGCGCTTGCTGCTGTGCAAACGCGCCATCGAACCGCAATACGGCTATTGGACGCTGCCGGCCGGCTTCATGGAAAACGATGAAACCACCAGCGAAGCCGCTCGCCGCGAAACTCAGGAAGAAGCCGGCGCACGGGTCGAACTGCACGAACTTTTTTCTTTGCTGAACGTACCGCATGTGCATCAGGTGCATCTGTTCTATCGCGCCACCTTGCTCGACCTGGATTACGCTGCCGGCGTTGAAAGCCTGGAAGTCGGCTTGTTCACCGAGGCCGAGATCCCGTGGGATGAGATCGCCTTCCCTACGGTCGAGGTTACCTTGCGCGCGTTCTTTGCCGATCTCAAAAAAATCCGCCAGGAAGGCGGTCATTTCAGCTTGCATACCCAGGATATTTTCAAACCCATGCGCCGCTCTGGCGTAGCGGCCAAATAGGGCGCTCACGGAGCCGCGATGATCCCCTGGCTTGAACTGAACAGCCCGTTTCCCGACGTCAGCACAGCCCTGACCGAAGAGGACGGCGCCGCTGGTTTGCTGGCGGCCGGTGCGGATTTGTCGCCGCGGCGTCTGCTGGACGCCTATCGGCATGGCATCTTCCCCTGGTTCTCCGAAAACCAGCCGATTCTCTGGTGGAGCACCGATCCGCGCATGGTGTTGAAGACCGATCGGTTCGCGGTCTCGGCCAGCTTGTACAAGACCTTGCGCAAGGTGCACCGCAGCGTTTCTACAGACCGGCGCTGGCAGATCCGCTTCGATTTCGCCTTCGAACAAGTGATGCGCGAATGCGCCGCGCCGCGCCGCGACGGCGCCGGCACCTGGATCTCGGAAGACATCGTCAAAGGTTACCGCGCCCTGCACCGGCTCGGTTATGCGCACTCGGCGGAAGTATGGCTGGACGGCAAACTGGTGGGCGGCGCTTACGGCGTCAGCATCGGCCATATGTTCTACGGCGAATCGATGTTTACCCGGGTCAGCGACGCTTCCAAAATCGCCCTGGCTTACCTGGTGCATTTCCTGCGCCAGAACGGTGTGGCAATGATCGATTGCCAGCAGCAGACCGATCATCTGGCGTCGCTCGGCGCGCTGCCGATAGCGCGCAGCGAATTTCTGCAGCACCTGACGCAAGCCATCGCCCAGCCGCAGATTCACAACTGGCGTCCGCTGCCCTTGTTTGCCGATTAAAAGCCGCCGCAAGTCCTTATGTAAACGGAAATTACGGTGTAAATTACAGATATATGTCATCGATATGTCATCAGCCGGAATGCACATGACGCACCTCAAAGATCTACCCTTTTCGACGCTGCAGTTCTATGCCACCGCGCCCTATCCATGCAGTTACCTGGAGCATCGCCAGGCCCGCTCGCAGGTAGCGACGCCATCGCATCTGATCAACGCCGATGTCTATTCGGAGCTGGTGAAGAACGGTTTCCGGCGCAGCGGCATTTTCACCTATCGGCCGTATTGCGACGGTTGCCAGGCCTGCACGCCGGTACGCACCGTGGTAGCTTCGTTCAAGCCGAATCGCAGCCAGCGCCGCGCCTGGGAGCGGCATCGCCATCTGACTACACTGGTCACCAACCTGGCGTATGTCCACGAACATTACGATCTGTACCTGCGCTATCAGACCGCGCGCCACAGCGGCGGCGGCATGGACCAGGACAGCCGCGACCAGTACGCCCAGTTCCTGCTGCAAAGCAAAGTGAATACGCGGCTGGTGGAGTTTCGGGAAGCCGACGGCACTTTGCGCATGGTGAGCATTATCGATATCCTGAACGACGGCTTGTCGTCGGTGTACACCTTTTACGATCCCGACGTGCCAGGCGCCTCCTTCGGCACCTATAACGTCTTGTGGCAAATCGGCCAGGCCAGGCAGCTCGGCATGCCTTATGTCTATCTCGGCTACTGGATCAAGGAAAGTCCGAAAATGGCTTACAAAATCAACTTCCAGCCGCTGCAAGCGCTGCGGCATGGAGAATGGAGTGCGTTAGAATAGCCACCGCAGATTTTACTGCACCTGTTTTCCCGCTTGTTTCTCCGCTTATTGTTCATTGATTGCACTCTTATACACAGCCGCCTACCGTGCCAGCCAAACTCCTGTACGCCTTCGCCCGCCCCGCCCTGTTCTCACTCGATCCGGAATCCGCCCACAATCTGACCCTGCCGGCATTGCGCCGCGCCGCTGCGCTGGGGCTCACTTCGCTGCTAGGCAAGATCCCGGCCGATCCGCGCACGGTAATGGGCGTCACTTTCCCCAATCCGGTCGGCCTGGCAGCCGGACTGGACAAGGACGGCGCTTATATCGACGGCCTGGCGGCGCTTGGCTTCGGCTCGATTGAAATCGGCACGGTGACGCCACGCGCCCAGCCCGGCAACCCCAAGCCGCGCATGTTCCGCCTGCCTGCCGCCAACGCCATCATCAATCGCATGGGTTTCAACAATGGCGGCGTCGACGCCTTTGTCGCCAATGTCCAGGCTTCCAGGTTTTACCAGGAACGGCAAGGCGTGCTGGGGCTGAATATCGGCAAGAACGCCGATACGCCGATCGAAAGCGCCGCCGAAGACTATCTGCACTGCCTGCAAAAAGTCTACCCCTACGCCAGCTACGTCACGGTCAATATTTCCTCGCCCAACACCAAGAACCTGCGCCAATTGCAAGGCGCGTCGGAGCTCGACGCCCTGCTCTCGCAGCTCAAGCAAGCACAGCAAAAACTGGCCGATCAGCATAAGCGTTACGTCCCTATCGCCTTGAAGATCGCACCGGACATCGACGCCGAACAAATCAAGACCATCGCCGACGCCTTGCTGCGGCATAAGATAGACGGCGTGATCGCCACCAACACCACCATCAGCCGCGACGCCGTCCGGGGCCTGCAACATGAGAATGAAGCCGGCGGCTTGTCCGGCGCGCCGGTGCTGGCCCTATCCACCAGCGTGGTGCGGCAGTTGCACGGCGAGCTGGGCGATGCGCTGCCTATCATCGGCGTCGGCGGGATTTTCAGCGGTGACGACGCGCGCGCCAAGATTGCTGCCGGCGCCTCGCTGGTGCAGCTGTATAGCGGCCTGATCTATCGCGGCCCGGCGCTGGTGGGTGAGTGTGCGGCGGCGTTGCGTCGGAAAATCTAACGCAAGCCAGGTAGCGGCGTGGCCGCTTCCGTAGATGCGCAAAATCGCGGCCATCCGTGATCAGGCATCGTCCGGCTTCACTTCGGATTTGCGCGGGCGACGGCTGCGCGCGGCGGGCTTGCGCGGCGTTTTTTCCGCTTTGACCGTTGCGTCGTCCGCCGGCTGAGCCGGCGCTTCGACAGCGGCTGGCGTTTCCGGCGCTGTATCGACAACCTGCGCGACAACTTGCGCGACAGCCTGCGTGACAACTTGCGGCACAAGCGCTGCGATTTTCTTTTCGGCCGGCTTGCGGCCTCCGCGTCCCTTGCGGCGGGCTTCCGGTTTGGCGCCGTTGTCTTCAGCCGCCGCCGCTACTGTCGCTGAAACTGTTGCGGCTTCGGGTACATTCGGCAGCGGCAACGGTGCCGCCACCGGCTGTTCCGCCACGACTTCGCCGGCAATCGTGCCGCCATTACTGCCGCTGCTGCGATATACGTAAGTCCCCGATTTCTCGTCACGGCCGAATTCAAGCAGACCGCGTGCCTGTGCTTCTTCCAGCAAATTGCCAAAGGCGCGGAAGCCGTAATATGACTCGCTGAAATCGGGCTTGCGGCGTTTGATCGCCTCTTTCAACACGGAGGCCCAGATCTTGCCGCTGTCGCCGCGTTCGGATACCAAGGCATCGAAAGTCTCAACCGCCATCTCGATCGCCTGGTTCTTGCGCGCTTCCAACTCCGCCTTGCGCCGCTTTTCTTCATCGGGCGAGCGCTTGGCCGCCGGCTGCGTTTCCCGCGTACCGCGTTTGGCGGCCGTACGCCGGCTCTCGCGCACCAGATCGTCATAAAAAATGAATTCGTCGCAATTGGCAACCAGCAGGTCGGAAGTCGATTGCTTGACGCCGACGCCGATCACTTGCTTGGCGTTCTCGCGCAATTTGGAGACCAGCGGCGAGAAATCGGAATCGCCGCTGATGATGACGAAGGTATTGACGTGCGATTTCATGTAGCAAAGATCGAGCGCGTCCACCACCAGCCGAATGTCAGCCGAATTCTTGCCCGACTGGCGCACATGCGGAATTTCGATCAGCTCGAAATTGGCTTCGTGCATGGTGGCCTTGAATTCTTTGTAGCGCTCCCAGTCGCAGTAAGCCTTCTTGACCACGATACTGCCCTTTAGCAGGAGGCGCTCCAGCACCGGCTTGATATCGAACTTCTCGTATTTTGCATCGCGTACGCCGAGCGCGACGTTTTCGAAGTCGCAGAACACTGCCATGCTGAGGTTTTCCGGGGATGATGCCATAGGTTATTGTTCTCCAATGATGGGCTGGGCTTGACGGGCTTGAGATTCATGCACTACAGCGCACATCCATGCCAGCGATTATAGCCAACAACGTCGAGCCCGAACCCATTCCCCGCTGAGATCCCGAGCAGATGCCGCAAGGCATCCGCCAGCTCGGCTTACTTCTCCAGCTTTACTAGGGCCTGTTAACAATTAATTTGAGAGTGCGAACGCGCGGCAGGCGTTGCGTGCCTAGGCGCAGCGACGCGAGGTAGCGGTGCTACCGAATGTTACGTCATGGAGCTGCAACAACGGCATGCGACGCCTGCAGCCGTTCCCGAAGGGTTCCAACCAAAACGTGCGCTG
>NZ_JAGQEG010000167.1 GCF_018305005.1 Collimonas silvisoli | reverse complement strand
CAAAAACTGCTTGGTCCCGGTAGTAGTATCCTGCCCTCCGGGACTACCTATCGTCACTGGCGGCCATTGTGAATATACCCTCAATATTGGCATTTTCTTTGATGGCACTAACAACAATCGTGATGCAGATATGGGGAAAGATGCACAGAGCAATGTTGCCCGTCTATTTGACGCCTATCGTGAAGATCCGAACGAAGGATTTTTTCGTCATTACATTTCCGGGGTAGGTACGGAATGTAAGGAATTAGGTACTTCAGGTAAGAATCCCTTGGAAGCAGCCGCAGGAATGGGCGGACAGGCAAGAATTTTAGTTGGTTTGCTACAGGTTTTGAATTCTGTAAATTTTTTTACTAACGACGAACTACTATTTGAACTGCCGCAAATGGCTGCCTTATGCAGTGAAATCTGGGTACGTCCAGACGACCCATCAAGCAGCATGCCAATCGGCAAAGAAGCGCAAATTTTAAAAGAATTGGGACTAGAACGCGGCTTGGTTGACGATCCCAATCGGGGCACTTTCTTTGCCAAGCTGAACAGCGAATTGACCACGAAGCTGGCTGATCGAAAAACGCCCAGAAAAATTACCGGCATCTATATCGATGTATTCGGGTTTTCACGCGGTGCGGCGCAGGCGCGCACGTTCACTACCTGGCTGCACGACTATCTGCTATTCGGCACGGACGACAATAGAACATTGTTTGGTATTGAATCCTATGTGCGCATGCTCGGTATTTTCGATACCGTGGCCTCCGTCGGCAATCCTGCCGATCCCTATAACAATCACATGAACTGGGCGGAGCCAAAAAACCTGCATATTCATCCGGCAGTCAGAAACTGCGTCCATTTCGCCGCCATGCATGAATTGCGCTCCAGCTTCCCGTTGGATAGCGTGTGCAAGGAAGACGGGACTATGCCCGCCAGATGTTGTGAGCGCTATTACCCAGGTGTCCACAGCGATGTCGGTGGCGGTTATGCGCCCAATGAGCAAGGAAAGGCTATTTCTGCTTTACCGCAAATTGATGCCTCGCCGAAATTGGAAGTAAAGAACAAACTTAAATTATCGCAATTAGCACTGAACGACATGCTCGCTGCTGCACGTCAAGCCTGTGAATTTCATACCTATGGCGATCCATGGCTCAACTTTGCATCCGAATCAGGAAAAGCAAACAGATTAGCCGAACAGTTTGACATTGACCCATTAGTCGCCAGTAGAGTCGCCACTTATTTGTCCAGTTGCGGCATTGAGGAAGATCTCTCCATCGAAGATGCGCTGAAAAGACATGGTGAGCTGTATCTGGCGTGGCGTTATCAAGTGACTCAAGAAAATGAGTACAAAAATCTAACCAGCGTTGGGTATGCCAGCCGACTGGACGCCAAAGGGTATGACTATCTTCTTAAAGGCGAGAGCATTTTTGCGGCGCAATTGAAATTTGTTGTGAGGTCCGGCGTAAAAGACTTTCAAGTGGACAATGAAAATAAGGGTTTCTCGCGTAGAGCGGCTGATATCTTGGCGAAGATTGAGACCAAGATGGTAACGGTAGCCGCCGAAATTCCCACATTTTTCGATGATTTCGTGCATGACTCCTATGCAGGCTTCATCGGGAAATTAGGTACGGCTTTAACGTCAGCATCAGAGCATGAAGGTTATATCCGTTACCGCATCGTTTATACCGGTACCGCAACTCCCAAGAACGCCATGCTCGGCGCTCCCCAATTAACCCGCATGGCTTGATCGGGAGAGTCCTATGTCTGATCTATCCATCGTCGTCGTTGGCGACCCGCTGAGCAACGGCGGCATTGTCATGTCCGGCTCACCGATCGAAACGGTCGCGGGCAAAGCGGTTGCCCGTAAGGGGGATCTGGCCCGCTGCGACAAGCACGGCATGACCCATATTGCGGAAGGCTCGTCAAACCATGCCAGCGGCGGCATTCCGGTGGCCTTGGATCGTCACCGCACCGCATGCGGTTGTTTTCTCATTGCCGCCACCGCGAGCGCTTTTGCCAGCATCACGGCATGAGTAGTTTTTACATAATTGACGCAGCACGTTTACTCAACATATTCACATATTTTTACTATGACAGACTCAACAGAGGTTGCGCCGCTTACGCCGTTAACAGGGGATGGCTTACTCAAGTTGATGGGTAATGACGTACCGGTCACGCGTTCAGCACCTTTGATGGGGACTGCCAGTGATGCGGAAAAAGAAGCCGTCAGCATAGAGCAGAAAATCGCTGCCATCGTTCTCAAAGCAATCACAACACCCGAACAACGCGATGCCCGGCTGGTCAAGATCAAAGCCGCTAAAAATCCTTTGCTAGAAGCCGCCAAGCCGTTGATCTGGATGCTGGCCGACATACGTAAAACCCACTTTACGACGCAGATTCAAATCGAATCGTTCCGGCGCTTGGTGCAACAGGAAGTCATCGATTTTAAAATCCTGTGCAACCGCGCCGACATCTTGCGCGAGCATACGGAGATAGCGAGTTATTGCTTATGTACAGCGTTGGATGAGGCAGCAGTGGGTACAAAGTGGGGTGGCGGTCACGGTGGAGGCGATGTTGGCGTTTGGGCAGGAGGGCGCATGCTGGCGGAAATGTTTCACCAGAACAGACAAGGCGGCGTCAATTTTTTCAATTTTACCGGGGGGATGTTATCAAAACAGGATGAACATCGCGATGTGCTGGAAGTACAGTACTACATTCTCCATATGGGTTTTAAAGGAAGGTATCGCGCGGAAGTTGGCGGCGAAAAATCCTTATCTGATATCCGCCAGCACGTGTACGAACGCATTTATGCTAATCAGCCGCCGGCGCCAGCGGCTTTATCGCCCAACTTGCCACTGACAGCTCCCGGCAAGTTCATGCCCAGGCGTCATGTGCCCGTAGGCTTGGTGGCGGTAGTAGCGGTGTTGGTCGCATTCACCATGTTTTCCTGGTACAAATATCAGCTCGTCACCCGGAGTGAGCAACTGGTGCAAGAGATTACCGACATCGGCAAGATGACGCCGCCGCCAACGCAGGCCATGCCATTGCGCCTGGCGCAATTACTCAAAGATGAAATCGCCAGCGGCAAAGTCATAGTCGACGAGAGTGACGCCGGTAGAAGTAGCGTGCTGTTTAAAGGAGACGATATGTTTGTGGCAGGCGCTGCCAAGCTCAATGCCGACATGTTGTCCTTGCTGGATAAAGTGGCCACAGAGCTTGCTAAAGTATCCGGCAGCGTGCAAATCATCGGTCATTCCGATAACGTGCCGATCCGGACCCGCGCCTTTCCGAATAATCAAGCTTTGTCAGAAGAACGCGCTGCCAGCGTCGGCGACGTGCTGCAAGCGGCGGGCGTCGCTGGTAATCGTGTAACCATTATCGGTCGTGGCGATAGTGAGCCGCTTGTCAGCAATGCCAATGTTGTTGGCCGTGCTAAAAACCGGCGCGTGGAAATGATTGTATTGCAACCCGCTGCTTCCTCCTCTTCTGCTGTTGCTGCCACATCAAGCCGCTGATGTCGCATTACGCTCACGATTGTGCCCATGCCTAAATTTTTCTCGCTAGTCTTTTCTCGTCAGACGCTGGCTGTTGTCGCGGTGATATTAATTGCAGCAATCATCTGGTTCCTTGGTCCGTTGCTCGCTGTCAGTCATTTGCATCCGCTGGCTTCGGTGATGATGCGCGCCACTGTCATCGCGTTGACATGTTTGTTCGGAGTGTGTTTGCTGACACCGGTAGCGATGCATCTGTTCGCTGTTGCCGCCACTTGTGTCTTGATCTGGCATCTCGGTCCGTTGCTGAGCTTTGCACAAGCGCAGCCTCTCGCATCAATGACGGTGCGTGCCGTTATCATTGCGGTGATCTTGTCGGGGTATGCATTGGTGATCTTGTCTCGCCGGTTGAACCAGAAGCACAAAGGACAAGAGATCGTATCGCCTGAGGGCTACGCTGAATTGCAGCATGTCAGGGAGATTTTTAGGCGCGCCATAAAACGCCTTAAAAGTTTACGTGGCGTGAACCCATTGCGTTGGATATTTCAAGGCAAGCGCTATCTGTATCAACACCCATGGTATATGGTGATCGGCGCAGAGGGAAGTGGTAAGACCAGCGCGTTGGTTAACGGCGGATTGCGATTACACGTGACAGGGCAACTACAGAACCTGGTCACGGCTGGCGACAGTCCAACGGAACATTGTGATGTCTGGATGTCCGCGGAAGCGGTGTTGATTGATACCGCCGGGCGTTACACCACCCAGACCACAGACCCGGTTAAAGACAGAACTGTATGGCAAGGCTTCTTAACGCTATTGCGCCAGAAGCGGGTGCTGGCGCCGATAAATGGTGCGATTGTGGCCATCGATATTGGCGCGTTGATCATGCAAACGCCGGAGGAACGCATCACCTATGCGGCGCAAATCCGCACACGCTTGGGGCAATTGCAGTCTGAATTAGGTATCTGCTTCCCATGTTATGTCATCGTCACCAAGATGGACGTGCTGGAAGGTTTTGCAGAATACTTTGCCGCATTGTCGTCCGCCGAGCGCGCACAGGCATGGGGTTTTACCTTTCTTTCTAACGAATCTGATGACAGCAAAGTATCTTTAGTCAATCAACTGCAATCACAGTTTCAGGCTTTGCTGGAACGTCTGGAAGAGGGGACGCCACAGCGCTTGCAATGTGAGTTTTCAGCCGATATGCGGGCGGCCTTAACCTTGCTGCCGCGAGAGTTTGAGGCTGTCATCGTGCCATTGGCCCAGATGATCGACGCCATATTCCATCATGATCTGTATGGTGCCAGCGACATGCGCTCCAGCCTGCGTGGCGTGTATTTCACCAGTGCGGCACAAACGCATGCTCACGTGCCAGCCAGCAGCTTAACCGTAGGACAACGTCACCGTGCCGCACAAGCGGATGTCCAACCGTCAGATCGGTTGGCGGCACTGCGTGAGGCAGCGGCAACGACATTATCTGATGAGAAGCGGTGCTATTTTCTGTCGGACGTATTTAATAAAATCATCATTCCTGAAGCGCATCTGGTAGAACCGAACCGACGTGCGGTGCTTCGTCTGCACGCGCTACGCTTGATCGGCTACGCCGGTACCGCCATTTTGTTGATCGCGTTATGCAATGCATTGATGCTCTCGTTTCAAAATAATCATGCCTATCTCAACGCGGTTGCAGAGAAAACGGGATACTTGAAACAACGCGTTAGCAATTTGTTCGCCGCATCAGGCAGCAACAAAATGCTCGCCGTACCCGATACGCTCGCCGCCGCACAAGAACTGCCCGTATTTAGGGGACTCAATCTGGACGATCCAGCCAGCAATTTCCGCTACGGCCTATACAGCACGCTGCCAGTCGCTGACGCCGCACATAATACCTATGCGCGTTTG
>NZ_JAGQEG010000166.1 GCF_018305005.1 Collimonas silvisoli | reverse complement strand
ATTCAGAAAATTTTGGATCTTGCGACAACGGCCGAGATTTTTGGAACCCCAAGTCCGGAACGGCACAAGTTGCGAAAGGCGTTGGAAAATGATACGGAATTTTCAAATTTTTTTAAGTAGTATCCAAACTAATTAGTCAGTTTTTGTCCACAGTTAATTTCCTCTCCCTGTGACTGTCAATTATTTGGCTGTCCAATCAAAGCCGAGCCGTATTAGCATCCAGGATTTGACAAGGGCTGACATTCCTATAGAGCAGATGGCATTACGATAACGCAATACATGATGTATTCGTATTTCCGTCGGCATGCCGCTTTCTTAGGAAAACCCAATGTTCAACACGCCTCGCTGTCTTAGTCTTAAAAAAAATGCCGCCATCCCCGAGATCCTGGGCCAGCCTGCGCTGATCCCCGTGAGCCTCGCAGGCAGCGAGGCAATCAACGGTCTGTTCGAGTACCGTCTGATCCTTAAAACGCCGGACGCCTTGAATCACCTGGCCGCTCAAGCCGCCAATTTCCATCTGGACGATTTCATTGGCCGCGAACTGACGGTCATGATCGAGCTGGAAGGCAACGGCACATTCATGGCGGGCGCGGTCGGCGGCAGTCTGGGCAACCTTGGCGCCGGTGTCCGCGAAATCTCCGGCCTGATCACCGAGGCCAGGATGCTGCGCGAAGAAGCGCGGCATGTGTTCTACGAGGTGACGTTACGGCCCTGGCTGCATCTGGCGACGTTGCGGACCAACTGCAGGATTTTCCAGGACCAGACCGTCGTCGAGGTGCTGGACAACTTGTTGGCGGACTATGGGTTCCCGGTTGAAAAACGGCTCTACGACAGCTATCCAAAACGGGACTACCAAAATCAGTACAACGAGACCGACTACGCATTCCTTTGCCGGCTGACCCAGGAATGGGGCATCTCCTTCCATTTCTCCCACAGCGACGGGGCGCACAGGCTGGTGCTGGCCGACGCCAATAGCGCTTATGCAAAGTTCGGCAGCAGTGCCTATCACGTGCTGCCGTTTTACACTGAAGGCACGCGCATCGATGAGGAAACCATCTCGGCCTTCACCCCTGCGCGCAAGCTGATTTCCGGTGCCTATACCACGCGGGATTACGATTACACACGGCCAAGGGCCGATCTCACCTCGCACCGCAGCGACCCGCGAGATACCGCCCACAACAGCCAGGAAGTCTACGAGTGGCATGCCGAAAATTACGTTCAACCGCAGGCCGGGCCGCAACGGGCGGCCAACGACCCGAAAGCCGAAGGCGATGCGATTGCCCGCCGGCGCATGGAAGCGCTACGCAGCCACGGCCATCGCGCACAGGGCGCCGGCCATATCCGTGCGATGGTGCCCGGCTGCACGTTCACCTTGGCAAGGCATCCGCAAGACGCTGCCAATATCGACTACATCGTTCTCTCCGCCACGTTGACCATCGAAGAGGTGGCGCAGGAAACGCAACGCATCGGCGGTCAGCGCAACCAGCAATACCGGGTTGACGTCGACTTTACCGTCCATCCTGCCCGCGCCCAGGAATTCCGTCCTGACCGCACCGCGTCGAAACCAGTCGTCCCCGGTATCGCCACCGCTCTTGTGGTAGGACCGGCGGATCAAGCTATCTGGACAGACAATCTCGGTCGCATCAAGGTGCAATTCCCGTGGGATCGCCTCGGCCAGAACGATCAGAACAGCAGTTGCTGGATACGTGTTGCCAGCCCTTGGGCCGGCAATCAGTTGGGCGGCATGCATCTGCCGCGGATTGGGCAAGAGGTGATCGTCAGTTTCGTCAGCGGCGATCCCGATCTGCCCGTATGCACCGGACGGGTTCACAATCAGGTCAATTTACCGCCCTGGTCGCTGCCGAGTCAAAGCGCGCTATCGGGCTTCCGCTCGCGTGAGCTGACCCAAGGCGGCGGCAACAGCGCCGGCGGCCGCAGCAATCATTTGATCCTGGACGACACCGAACAGAAGATCCAGGCCCAGCTCAAAAGCGATTATCAGCATAGCCAGCTTAGTCTCGGCAACATCACCCGCATCGACGACAATGCCGGTCGTAAAGACCCACGAGGCGAAGGCTTCGAGTTGCGCACGGATGGACATGGAGCGATACGGGCTAAGGATGGTTTGCTGATCAGCGCAGAAGCCCGCACGAGCGCCCAAAGCCATATCAAGGACATGGGCGAGACAGTGCAGCGGCTGACGCAGGCGCGGGACCAGCATGAAACCCTGGGCGACCTGGCGCAACAGCATCAGGCGCAAGAACACGGCAGCGATCAGAGCGATGTCGCCAAGGTCATCAAGGCGCAGAACGACGCGATCAAGGGCAGCGGCGGCGATGCGAATGCAGGAAACTTCCCGGAACTGGCCGAACCGCATTTGATCCTCGCTAGTCCTGCCGGCATTGAAACCACCACACCGCAGTCAACGCACATTGCCAGCGGCGAGCATATCGCGCTAACCAGTGGTCAGCATCTCAGTCTTTCGGTAGGTCAACGGCTATTGGCAAGCGTAAAAAATGGCATACGTATCTTCACGCATAAAGCCGGAATGAAACTGATAGCCGCAGGCGGCGACATTGATTTGCAGGCACTGCAAAATAATATCAACCTGCTTGCCAAGCTCAACGTCACCCACACCGCGAACCGGATCACCATCACCGCCAAGGAAGAGGTATTGATTAACGGCGGCGGCAGCTATACCCAATGGAAAGCAGGCGGGATTGAAAGCGGAACAAATGGCAGTTGGATCGTGCATTCGGCCAGTAAAAATCTGAGCGCCCCAAAAGTCGGGATGTTGCCTCTGTTCAAAGAACCTATTTGTATCGAATGCTTATTGGAGGCCGCCAAGAATGGAACGAAAGTCATCGCTCGATAAAACGCCTGTGGAAAATGCACTACATATCCCGCAACAATGGCTTGAGGCCTGCCGATCCGCTAAAGGATATGCATTGCTCGATGGCGCACAATGGCCGCAGGCGGTGGCTTCGAACCCGGCGCTTGTAGAGGTGGCGCGGATACAACTGCTGGATGGCACGCCCGAGCATGAAGCAGCAGCTTACGGCCCTTTGCTGCTCGACATTTCGCCGACGCAGCACAAGGCTGCTGCCTATCTGGCCGAGCTACAAAGTAAGAAAGCTTCGGTGATCTGGCTGACTGCCTCGGTATCGTTGGCCAAGCTCGGCGAGGCCCTGCAATATCGACTCTATCCGACCGCCCCGGACGGCGACGCACTGTTTCTGCGATTCTACGATCCAAGGGTTTTGTTCGATTTAGAGACAACGCTCAGTACGGCGCAGTGGACAGAATTACTCAGCCCGGCATTAAGCTGGACCTATTGGTACCCTGCGCGGGGCTTTATCCACTATTACAGGAAAGCATGATGGAGTTATCCCAACACCAGGTTGCATCCCTGGACCTGCCGGACCGGCTCTTGTACGCCGACTATCTAACTGGGAAATTTGAGAATAGTTACCCGGAACAGGCTAATCAATCGGATCGAAAAACCTTACGCCAGCACATTCTGGTTGCCTATGACAAAGTGCGGGCGCTGAATATCACGCGTATCGATCTGATTTATCGATGGATGGTGTGGGAAGTCCTGTTTGCGCCAGGCGTCATTGACGAACCGAAATTTACACGGCTGATCAAAGCGGCCCCGCAACGAGCCAATGAACGCGCCGAAGATATTTTAGCGATACTGGATGCCGGCCTCAAAAAGACAGCCAAATAATACAAAGAGAGGATAAATATGGCGGGTGTACTTGTTCCAATAGGAGAGGTAGTAGTTGAAGCAGGGGAAGCGGCTTGGCCCTGGGTAAGTCAGGCTTTGAAACGTGCAATAACCAAGGTGGTAGTAGATAAAGTCGCTGAAGCCGCTAAAACAGAGGCAAATGACGACGCCTGTAAACAAGGGGATACAAAGTCGGAGTGTAAAAAATGCCTAGGTGAGAAAAATGGGATGAAGTTCAGAAGAGCGCGCAATATGGGTGCCCCCATCAACGCAGAATATCAAATCAAGATTGCCAATATGAATTCTGGTCGTCGCATCGGCTTTGGAAACGTTGGTAATTTTATCGACGAATGGGTATTTCGAATGACCGATTTTGATGGACTTTGGCCGGATGATAATTGCACCTTGGTTGAAGCTAAAGGACAGTATGCGCAGTTTTTGGAACCGAAAAAATTCGAGAAATTTGGCAAATTTGTTTTTATTGGATTGAAAAAACAAGCGGGCCGACATATCGGCATTGTCGCCACGGCCCCTGGTGTGCATTTGCAATGGCATTTTATGGAACAGGAAGCTTGGCGAAAGTTTGCAAGTTTTGAACTTCCCGTTCTAAGTTTTTATACCTATTTATAAGAGATTGCTATGGATTTTTCCCATTTAGAACGCATCATTACTCTACGTGCCAGATTTTCAGAGAAAACTCCGCACGAAGAAGTTGCTATTCGTAATGAAATGAACCGTTACGTGGCTTTTGTAAAAGAACTGGCGACGGTACATCCAGATATCACCGGTCATTGGTATGTCAATAATGGTAAAGACGAAAAGCCGCCCTATTCCAATCCGTTCCCGAATACAACGACCGAAGAAAAATTGATCCAGCAACGCATCGAAGATTCGGTGGAAAGCTATTTGCTTTGGAATGGCTTGACGTATAAAGACAGCCGCTTTGAGGGGGATCCGAGTCGAAATATGAGCTTGTCCCTAGATTGTTTTAGTCTAGATTGTGAGATCTCCGACCGTCGCTGCCTGGCAACGCCGCAAGTAGACTTTTTTATAAACCTAGTACAAATAGTCCTCAAGCATTTTTCTGTTCGTTCGCTCAGTGTGTGGCCTGATCCTCTATTTGAGAAAATGACATTTCAGCATCGTGTGAAGTGCGGCTGGGTCCATTTTGCTCCTGCCATCCTCACGGCCAAACACCTACCCGAAGCAGAAATGCTGATCCCCATCAACAACGCTCTTAATCAAGGCACGATCATAGTCGCTACCCGTACAGATTTTGTGGGTAAAGAACCGGAGTTGATCGACGGTGTCAATAAAATTGCAATGCGTCTTGTTGACATGGAGTTGCTGCCATTGATTACCGCCGGATAATCAGGACCAGCTTCAGAAAAACAACTACAAACATCAAAAATCATTTTTGCCGCCGTAAAAGCACCATCAAAATGATGTGGTCAATACCGGTTCTATCGCATTTCATCGCAAGCGGGGATTTACGTTTCTTCCCGGGTCCGGTGAAATCGATGGTATCCCGGTTGTTCTCAATTATGCTGGCGAAGGACAACATCGCGTTCTATTCCATAAAACGCTGTAATTCAGCGCAGTCAGCATACGGCGGCTACCTGCCATACCCGGCATCAATCACCAGTTCGTTGCCGCTGACAAAGCGGCTGGCGTCCGAAACCAGATACAAGATCGCCGCCGCGACATCGGTGGCCGAACCGCTGCGGCCCAA
>NZ_JAGQEG010000165.1 GCF_018305005.1 Collimonas silvisoli | reverse complement strand
CCGTCCGGCAGACCTGCAACAAGCCGCGAAGATGGTGGTGCAATCCGTTCGGATCTACAACCGGGAACGGCCGCATACGGCCCTGAAATACAAAACGCCCGATGCGGTGCATCGAGCGTTTGTGTTGCAATAAAACCTGTCAACCTATTTTAGGACTGGACACAGTATTAGCGAGTGCCTGACATCAGATCACTCCCACTCAATCGTCGCCGGCGGCTTGCCGGAAATATCGTACACCACACGATTGATGCCGCGCACTTCGTTGATGATGCGGTTCGATACCCGTCCCAGCAAGTCGTGGGGCAGATGGGCCCAATGCGCAGTCATGAAATCCTGCGTCTGCACCGCACGCAGCGCCACTACGTATTCGTAGGTGCGGCCATCGCCCATCACGCCAACCGACTTGACCGGCAGGAAGACAGCAAATGCCTGGCTGGTCTTGTCGTACCAGGATTCGTCTTCGTCGTCCTTGGTGTTGCGCAATTCTTCGATGAAGATGGCGTCGGCGCGGCGCAGCAGGTCGGCGAATTCCTTTTTGACTTCGCCCAGAATACGCACTCCCACACCCGGGCCTGGGAATGGATGGCGATACACCATCGCATGCGGCAAACCAAGCGCGACGCCTAGTTTGCGCACTTCGTCCTTGAACAGTTCGCGCAGCGGCTCCAGCAATTGCAAGTTCAGGGTTTCCGGCAAGCCGCCGACATTGTGGTGGCTCTTGATGGTGTGTGCGGCGTTCTTGCCCTTGCCGGCGCTTTCGATCACGTCCGGATAAATTGTCCCTTGCGCCAGCCACTTCGCATTCTTCAGCTTGGCCGATTCGACCTGGAATACTTCGACGAATTCACGGCCGATGATCTTGCGCTTGGCTTCCGGATCGGTGACGCCGGCCAGATGGCCCATGAACTGCGCAGTGGCGTCGACATGAATCACCTTGACGCCGAGATTCTTGGCAAACATCTCCATCACCATCTTGCCTTCGTCGAGGCGCAACAGGCCGTGGTCAACGAAGACGCAAGTCAACTGGTCGCCAATTGCGCGATGGATCAAGGCCGCGGCGACACTGCTGTCGACACCGCCGGACAAGCCCAGAATCACTTCGTCGCTGCCGACTTGCTGGCGAATCGATTCAACCGCCTCAGCGATGTAATCCGGCATGTTCCAGTCTGGCTTGCAGCCGCAGATATCGATCACGAAACGCGTCAGGATAGCCTCGCCCTGCACGGTATGGGTGACTTCCGGGTGGAATTGCACCGCATAGAATTTACGTTCCTCATCGGCCATGCCGGCAATAGGACAATTAGGCGTGGAGGCCATCAGCTTGAATCCAGGCGGCATGTCATTGACCTTGTCGCCGTGGCTCATCCAGACCTTCAGCATGGCATGCGAATCGGGCGTCACGAAATCGCTGATATCTTTCAGCAGCGCGGTATGGCCGCGCGCGCGCACTTCGGCGTAACCGAATTCCCGCACCTTGCCCATCTCGACCTTGCCGCCCAATTGCTCAGCCATGGTTTGCATGCCGTAGCAGATGCCGAATACCGGCACGCCCAGCTCGAACACGGCTTGCGGTGCGCGCGGCGTATCGCCGTCGGTAACGCTATTCGGGCCGCCCGACAGAATCACGCCGGAAGCACCGTAGTTACGGACGAATTCGTCGGACACGTCATAGGGATAAACCTCGGAGAACACACCTGCTTCACGCACGCGCCGTGCGATCAATTGGGTAACCTGGGAGCCGAAATCGAGGATGAGGATTTTTGAGTGCATGGTGGAGGCCTGGTAGCAGAGCTGATTTAGCAAAAAATGAGAATCTTTAAACTGCACGCGCCACCTGCGGCATAGTCGCAGGTGGCGCGTTCATGTGACAGGATCAAGACCGCCGCTATCAATCGGTACGATAGTTTGGCGCTTCCTTGGTAATCTGCACGTCATGGACATGCGACTCGCGCATGCCGGCTGCGGTGATTTCGACAAACTCGGCTTTTTCGCGCAGTTCATCGATCGTCGCACAACCGCAATAGCCCATGGAAGAACGTACGCCGCCGACCAGCTGGTACAAGATGGTCAGCACGCTACCCTTGTAAGGAACCCGGCCTTCGATGCCTTCCGGCACGAACTTGTCAGCCTTGTTGGCGGAATCCTGGAAGTAGCGATCGGCCGAACCGTCCGACATCGCACCCAGGCTGCCCATGCCGCGATACGACTTGTAGCTGCGGCCCTGGAACAGGATCACTTCGCCCGGCGCTTCTTCAGTACCGGCGAACATGCTGCCCATCATCACAGTCGAGGCGCCGGCTGCCAGTGCCTTGGCGATGTCGCCTGAAAAACGAATGCCGCCGTCGGCGATACAGGGAATGCCTGTGCCCTTGAGCGCTTGCGCGACGTTGGAGATGGCGGAAATCTGCGGTACGCCGACACCGGCCACGATCCGCGTGGTGCAGATGGAACCAGGGCCGATGCCGACCTTGACGCCGTCGGCGCCGTGATCCGCCAGCGCCTTGGCGGCAGCGGCGGTAGCGATATTGCCGCCGATGACTTCAACCTGCGGGAAATTCTGCTTGACCCATTTGACGCGATCCAGCACGCCCTTGGAGTGGCCGTGCGCGGTATCGACCACGATGACGTCGACGCCGGCTTTCACCAGCAATTCGATCCGTTCTTCGTTATCGGCGCCGACTCCGACTGCCGCACCAACCCGCAGCTTGCCCTGGCTATCCTTGGATGCCAGCGGGTGCGAAGTCGATTTCTGGATATCCTTGACCGTGATCAGGCCGCGCAGCTCAAATGCATCGTTGACCACCATCACGCGTTCCAGGCGATGTTTGTTCATCAGGCGCTTGGCTTCCGCCAGATCCGCGCCGTCCTTGACGTACACCAGCTTCTCGCGCGGCGTCATCTTGGCGCTGACTTCCGCCTCCAGCTCTTCTTCAAAGCGCAGATCGCGGTTGGTGATGATACCGACCAGGCGATTGCCGTCGACCACCGGGAAACCGCTGATGCCGTGCAATTCCGACAATGCGATCACTTCGCGGATGCGCATGTTCGGCGGGATCGTGATCGGATCACGCACCACGCCGGATTCGAAACGCTTGACCTTGGACACTTCGCGCGCCTGCTCCTGCGCCGTGAGGTTCTTATGGATAATGCCGATGCCGCCCTCTTGCGCCATGGCGATCGCCAGCCGCGCTTCAGTCACGGTATCCATTGCCGCCGACAACAACGGAATGTTGATATCGATATTGCGGGTCAGGCGTGTTTTGAGGGTGGTGTCTTTGGGGAGGACGTCCGAGTAAGCGGGGACCAACAGCACGTCATCGAACGTGAGTGCTTTTTGAAGTAGACGCATAGTTTTTCCTATAGGCGCAAAACCGAATTATACAGAAATCCGGACAAGTCGCCTAACGCCGCATGATTTTGTGCCGCGGCAATGAAGATATTTCCACATGGCACTATCGATTGATTGACATGGCTGCCGAAACATGGCGAAATCTGCGCTCTGCCAATCTACTTCTACCGCCCCAAGGAATAGCAATGAATGCAATCCGCCTGAAACAGGTTTTCTCCGCCGCTGCCGCTCTGGTCTTGCTCAGCCTGGCGACTTCAGCCCTGGCACAATTCGTGTGGCTGGACGAAAAAGGCGTGAAACAGTACTCAGACATGCCGCCGCCAACCTCTGTGCCGAACAAGCGCATCTTGAAAACGCCGGGCCACAGCCTGCCGCGCGGCACCGGCTCGGAAGACGCCGGCGCTGCAGCCGACGCTGCGGCAGATAGCAAACCGGATGCGAAAGCGCCGCCGACCATCGCCGAACAGGACGCTGCATTTCAAAAGCGCAAGGCTGAACAGGCGGAGAAGAACAAGAAAGCCGAACAGGAAGCCAAGCTGGCCTCCAACAAGG
The DNA here is from genome assembly GCF_018305005.1 of Collimonas silvisoli. GTDB lineage: Bacteria > Pseudomonadota > Gammaproteobacteria > Burkholderiales > Burkholderiaceae_D > Collimonas > Collimonas silvisoli. The sequence goes on along the minus strand of NZ_JAGQEG010000165.1, from coordinate 1,572 downwards.
CGGAAAATTGCGCCCGCGCCCGCGCCAACCAGCGCGCCCTGGATTCCGGCGCACGGATTGCCCAGACCGACGCCAACGGCCAGCGCTCATACATAAGCGATCAACAGCGGGCGCAGCAAAATGCACAGAACCGAGAGGCGTTGAACGATTGCCAATGAAATAGAAAACCGCAACAGCCCGCCATTCAGCGGGCTTTTTTATCGGCGCGTTTTTCGACACCCTTATCTATACGTTTATCAGCGCGCTTACGGCGCGACTCCATCGGATCGGCGATCAGCGGACGATAAATTTCAATCCGGTCCTGATCGCGCAATACCGTATCCAGCGTCTTCAGCTTGCCGAAGATACCGACCCGCCAGCAACTGAGATCGATTTCGCGTATCTCATCCAGCAAGCCGCTGCGCTTGATCCCGTCGTGCAGCAAGGTTCCAGCCGGCACCGACAGCTGCCTTAAGGCTTGCACTGAGGGACTGGCGTAACAGACTTGTATCCGGATCATTTTTCCTGTCTCGGCAACAGCGCTGTCGTCATTGGGCGGCGCCGTCTCAGTCATGATGACCGTACACCGCTTCGGCGCGCTTGCAGAAGGAATCGACGAAACTGTTGGCGATCATGCTGAACACCGGCCCGATCAGTTTTTCCAGGATCCGGCTGGAAAATTCATAGTGCAAATCGAATTCGATTTTGCAGGCGTCGGCCCGCAGCGCCTTGAAATTCCAGTTGCCGTCGAGATGCTTGAACGGCCCTTCGACCAGGCGCATCTGCATCGCAGCCGGCGGGTTGTTGCTGTTTTCAGTGGTGAATGATTGCTTGATACCGTGGTAGTGTATGTTGAGTGTCGCCACCAGCTTGCCGTCAGCACGTTCATGCACATCAACCCCGCCGCACCATGGCAGGAATTGCGGGTAGTCTTCGACCCGGTCGACCAGCGCAAACATCTGTTCAGCGCTATACCCCAAAAGTACCGTTTTATGCACTACTGCCATTGAATATCAACCGTTTGATAGAATCACAACTTGAAATTTTAACCGACCTGCGCGATTTTCCTAATACATGAGCATTATTGATAACAAAAAAGTCTTCCACGATTACTTCATCGAAGAGCGTTTTGAAGCGGGCATGGAGTTGCACGGCTGGGAAGTCAAGGCTATCCGGGCCGGACGCGCCAATTTGAAAGAATCCTACGTCATCGTCCGCAATGGCGAAATCTACCTGTTTGGCGCACATATCAGCGCCCTCCTCAGCGCTTCCAGCCACGTCCATCCGGAAGCGGTGCGGACCCGCAAGCTGCTGCTGCACGCCGAGGAAATCAGGAAACTGATCATCAAGGTCGAACGTTCCGGTTATACGCTGGTGCCGATCAATCTGCACTATCTGCGCGGCCGCATCAAATGTGAAATCGGCCTGGCCAAGGGGAAAAAGCAGCATGACAAACGCGACACCGAACGGCAACGCGACGGCGAGCGTGAAGTCCAGGCTGCGATGAAACAACATCGGCGTTGAACCGAGCACAATACCGAGCGCAATAATAAAGAAGCGGCCCCCGGCGAAGTTGAAATTTCGCCGGGGGCC
>NZ_JAGQEG010000164.1 GCF_018305005.1 Collimonas silvisoli | reverse complement strand
CATACGGCGGCTACCTGCCATACCCGGCATCAATCACCAGTTCGTTGCCGCTGACAAAGCGGCTGGCGTCCGAAACCAGATACAAGATCGCCGCCGCGACATCGGTGGCCGAACCGCTGCGGCCCAACATTTGCAGCTCGGCCCTGTCGCTCAATACCTGGGGCAGATCACCGCGCTCGCGCATAGCTACGGCCAGCGCCGGCGGGCGCACCAGACTAGGGTGGATGGAATTGATGCGAACGTTGCGTGCAGCGTAGCGCATGGCATTCAGGTTAGCCATGCGCAGTGCGGTTTTGGCGACATGATCGGCCGCCTCCTGGCGCTCATCATCCATATTGCACAACGACAGCACATTGACGATGGAACCACCGCCGGCCCGCTCCATGGCAGCCAGCACATGCTTGCTGCACAGGATGCTGCCTTTGACGTTGAGCTGCATCGCCCTCTCCCATTGCCTGAGCGGCAGTCCCTGCGCGGACGGATTGTCGGCATCGACGCCGGCGCTGTTGACCAGAATATCGATGCGGCCGAAATGCGCCTCGACAGCGGCGATCACTCTCTGCACCGCGTTGCCGTCGCTGACATCGAGCCGCCAGAATTTTGCTTTGGCTTGCCCGTCGTTGAGCAGCCCGGTGATGATGCGCCCTTCTCTTTCCAGCTCATCCAGAATCGCCAGCCGCGCACCGGCGGCGGAAAGCGCGCATGCGATCTGCAACGCCATGCCGCGTGCCGCACCGGTGATCAGCGCGACCTTGTTCTTGAGGGGGAAGTAGGTTGAAAGTTGGCTCATTTTGTTTTCCTTACTCTGTGCGGCGCGGCTTGAACATGCGCTAGCGTTAGCTTGGCATTGGCATCGTTGGCTCCTGCAACTTGAGTGACATGCTTGCAGCGGTTGCACTCCAGCGCATAAATCATCTTCATAAATTTAATGTTGATAGATATGCCTTCGACGCCAACATAAAAACGACAAATAAAACACAATATGCCTAATATAGGCATATTGAGATATTACACAAAAGTACCCACTAAGACAACATAACTTGCTTCAACTTAGCAACTTATAGCCAGTCCATGAGTGACAACATCGCACAACGAATTGGGAAGAATATTGCCGCCGCCAGGAAGGCAAGCAAGCGAACTCAAGCAGACGTGGCTGAGGCGGTGGGGATCGATACGGTGTCGCTGTCCAGAATAGAACGCGGAGTCGTCACACCGGGCCTGCCAACGCTAGATAAGATCGCCGATGAGCTGAACATCCCAGTGGGGAGACTATTTGATGGCGCGTCTGCAAATACCACTGCGTTGGCAGACAACATCATTTCGCAGCTGGAACCGTTAAAGGACGCCGATCGATTATTCTTGGTCGAGCAAGTACAGGTTTGGGCGAAGAAATTAGCTTCAAAGAAATAGTGAGGCAGTCCCCCACCTTGGGTCGGCGTTAGTAACACGAACTAAAGCTTGGGGGATAACGCCACCTTTCCCATTGGTTAAATAATTCTTAGGTGGATGAATTTGCGTTGCGTAGCTTCAAAATTCCCGACGCTTGGTCAAGCGCCGGGAGCATCACGCTCATCACTTCCACGCTTTCGTTTTACTTGGTCGCGCTGTCATATTGGTGCGAAATTATTTTCGAGATGAGCTTGGCCTTACCCATGCATGGCCCGTGTTCAACTACGCCCACTCGATATTGTTCGATACCCCGGTAATTCTTGTTACTTGCGGCGTGATATCCACTGTTCGCTTGACCGATTCTCGATGGACCGCTTGCTTCTCGCCGAGCTGGAACACGTTGACCACCTCTGCCAGACCGGTTGCCTGGTCCTGGAGCGACTGTGCGGCTGCGGCAGCTTCTTCCACCAAGGCTGCGTTCTGCTGCGTGGCCTTGTCCATCTGGGTGATCGCGACGTGGACCTGTTCGATGCCGCTGCTTTGTTCCTGGCTTGCAACAGAGATTTCAGCAACGATGCCGGTGACCCGTTTGACGCTGGCAACGACTTCGCTCATCGTCGCTCCGGCCTGTTCGACCAACTTGCTGCCGGCGACGACCTGATTGACCGAATCGTCGATCAAGGTTTTGATTTCTTTGGCGGCGGCGGCAGAACGCTGCGCCAGATTGCGGACTTCAGTGGCGACTACCGCAAAACCGCGTCCTTGTTCGCCTGCCCTGGCGGCTTCGACGGCAGCATTCAACGCCAGGATATTGGTTTGAAACGCAATGCCGTCGATCACACCGATGATGTCGGCGATCTTCTTGGATGAATCATTGATCGAACTCATCGTCACGATCACCTGGCTGACTACATTGCCGCCCTCGATTGCAACGGCGGAGGCGGATCCGGCCAGCAGATTGGCTTGCTGCGCGTTGTCCGAATTCTGTTTGACGGTGGCGGTCAACTCTTCCATGCTCGATGCGGTTTGTTCCAGCGAGGCAGCTTGCTGCTCGGTGCGCGACGACAGGTCGACGTTACCGGCGGCGATCTGCTGCGAGGCGCTGCTCACTGCATCGGTGGATAGCCGCACGCTGCGCATTGCTTCGGCAATGCGCGCCAGTAAGCTGTTGAACGCCAGCGCGGTGCGGCCGATTTCATCCATGCGCGCTACCGGCGCGCGTTGCGTGAGATCGAGCGACTGGCTGACGTTTTGCAATGTGTCCTGGATGCCGCCGAGGCTGCTGCGGATGATGTGGAACAGATGCGCTGCCATTGCGCCAACCAGCAGCACTGCGACGACAATCACCGCCAGCATGATCTTGAACGCGAAGCCATAGGCGGCCGTGTTTTGTTCGTTCGCAATCGCGGCGAGTTTGACGTTGTAGGCGATGTGATCGTTGATCGCATTATTGATGGCGCTGGCCGCGGAGGCCAGCGGCGTGCCGCCGGCCAGGGTGGTCCGCACGCCTTCCCGATCGCCGGCGCGGGATCGTTCTATGAAGGGTTCAAGTGCGCTGCGATAAGCTGCCATCGCTTTTTTGTCGGCCTCCAGCATCTGGCGGTCGGTGTCATCGGTAACGTTGTTTTTGGCGTAATTTTCAAGCGCGTCGTCGAACTTGCTCTGGGCGTCGGAGATGGATTTGTCCGACATGCTGTCGTTCGTGCCGTTGGACAGGACGCTGCCTTTGAAAAGAGCAATCCGCACTGCGGCAAGGTTGCCTTTGATTTGATTCAGGTTGACGATGCTGGGGATGGTGTCACGCTGCACCAGATCTAGGCGCTGTTGCGATTGGGCCATCTGTCTAAGCCCGTAGGCACCGACAAAAATCAGTGCAAGCAATGCGACCGACAGAGTGAGGATCAGGCGTTTGGTGATTGTCATAGCTTAATTTTCCGTTTGTGATTGATATTATTTTTAGAAATCAAATGTCACCTCCGAGCCTAAAGGCATTGCCGTTATTTTTTTATGCGTACTGCCGCTTGGTCAGGCTGCCAGCGCTTGATCGTCTTCATTCACTCCGCCCAATATTTCCGCGTGCTCGCGGCAGAACGACAGGCCGGCTTTGTAGCCGACATCGAACAGCAGCTTCATGTTGGATTTCGACCAGTCCAGCACCTCCGGCCAGTGTTCAACCGGAATGGCGCCCATCAGGTCGAGTTTGAGCAGGTTGCGTTTCGGCTTGCCGGTGGCGGGATCGGTGTTGTGCTCCAGCTCGAACAGGCGCAGTTCGCTCTTGGCGATCTTTACCAGGGGCGTGATGATCGAACGAACCCAGGCATCGTAGAGATTGCGCGGTTTGCGTATCAGTTTTGCGTCGCCCAGAATGTCGAGCACAACCAGCGTTTCCAGATCGTCATGCTGGCCCGGCATGCCGTCAGCAGACACGAACGGGGTAAAGTTGATGGTGTCGAGCGCCGCCCCTTCGATGTAATCGTCGCCATCGATCTGGGTAGGCGCATAGATGAAAGGGAAAGATAGCGCTGCCCGTACATGTGCCGGCCCGATCTCTTGCTTGCTCCAGATCTTCATCTGTCCCTGGGTCAGGTTGTAGGCGTTGATGTAGAACTCCGGTTTCATCGCCGGCACCGCCGCGAAGTCGATGGCTTTCTCCACAAACGGCAGGTTGGCGCACAAGCCGAGACTTTTCGATCTGAGGTTGCTGGGCGACATCGAGGCCAGCATCAGACCCGTCCAATCGGACCAGGGGCCGCGCGCGCAATCGTTTGCGAACGCGTCGAAAAAAGGGCGCGTCAGTGGAAACGAGGTCAATGCGTCACGGTAAGTGCTGGCCTGAGCGCTGGGTTTCATGAACACTTTGTAATTGACCGGAAATATATCGTAGACCGAATCCGCCACGCCCATTTCGGCCCAGTGCGCTAACGCTTCGCGCGGCTTGCCGCCTTGCGGGACTGTGTATAGCAGCCCCATTAATACGCCGGCGCCGGATGCTGAAATCACGTCGAACTCTATGCCTTCGTCGAGAAACGCTGCCAGCGCCCCCGCTATAAGAGGAGAATTCGGCGCGCCGCCGCCGATCAGTAAACCTTTCTTGCCTGTTGCTGCCCGACTTGTTGTATTTGTCATGCGCACTCCCTTGGTTGTGTTGTGTCGTAGGAAGCAGCATGGCCGAACGCAAGAGCCGGTAAGAACTACCTGCCGCAGCGGACTTCCAAATTGATTCCGTAGGACAACATCTCCTATATCGGCAAGTTGAAGGATGAAGTCAAGGGCTTGTTGCAATTATTTTTGCGATGCACCAATTTATTGATGTATTTGCACTTCGATAAGGCAAATTCCGGTGACGGATTGTTGGAATGAGCGATATTGGTGCTGGCAGGCGGTTGACGAAAAATCGATGGCATCCCGGTAGCTCTCAATTATGCCGGCGAAGGACAACATCGCGTCCTGTTCCATAAATCGCTGTAATCCAGCGCAGTCAACATACGGCGGCTACCTGCCATACCCGGCATCAATCACCAGTTCGTTGCCGCTGACAAAGCGGCTGGCGTCCGACACCAGATACAAGATCGCCGCCGCGACATCGGCGGCCGAACCGCTGCGGCCCAACATTTGCAGTTCGGCCCTGTCGCTCAATACCTGCGGCAGATCACCTCGCTCGCGCATAGCTACGGCCAGCGCCGGCGGGCGCACCAGACTAGGGTGGATGGAATTGACGCGAACGTTGCGTGCGGCGTAACGCATGGCATTCAGGTTGGCCATGCGCAGTGCGGTTTTGGCGACATGATCGGCCGCCTCCTGGCGCTCATCATCCATATTGCACAGCGACAGCACATTGACGATAGAGCCGCCGCCGGCCCGCTCCATGGCGGCCAGCACATGCTTGCTGCACAGGATGCTGCCTTTGACGTTGAGCTGCATCGCCCTCTCCCATTGCCTGAGCGGCAGTCCCTGCGCGGACGGATTGTCGGCATCGACGCCGGCGCTGTTGACCAGAATATCGATGCGGCCGAAATGCGCCTCGACAGCGGCGATCACTCTCTGCACCGCGTTGCCGTCGCTGACATCGAGTCGCCAGAATTTTGCTTTGGCTTGCCCGTCGTTGAGCAGCCCGGTGATGATGCGCCCTTCTCTTTCCAGC
>NZ_JAGQEG010000163.1 GCF_018305005.1 Collimonas silvisoli | reverse complement strand
GCTCCTAGGCTTTTGGTTTAGTGGCCCGGCCACTCGCGATTTGTGCGCACGGCGTTTTTTGAAAAGGAAGCATTAGATGAAGCTATTACGAGTAGGCCCCAAAGGTCAGGAAAAACCGGCGATGTTAGACGCCGACGGCAAGCTGCGTGATTTGTCCGGCGTGGTCAAGGATATTACGGCGCAGCAGTTGACGCCTGCAGGACTGGCAAAGTTACGTGAAATCGATCCTGCCAGCCTGCCGCAAATCAGCTCCCCTGGCCGCATCGGTACACCGTTCACGGGTTTGGGAAAATTCATGTGCGTCGGTTTGAATTACAGCGACCACGCGGCCGAATCCGGTTTGCCGGTGCCGCCGGAGCCGGTGCTGTTCAATAAATGGAATAGCTGTTTCGGCGGCCCCAACGATCCGGTGGTGATGCCGAAAAATTCCGTCAAGACCGATTGGGAAGTGGAGCTGGGCGTGGTGATCGGCAGCAAGGCGCGTTATGTGGTGCTTGGCCAGGCTTTGTCGCACGTCGCCGGCTATTGCGTGATCAACGACGTGTCTGAGCGTGAATATCAACTCGAACGCAGCGGCACCTGGGACAAGGGCAAGGGTTGCGACTCCTTCGGTCCGGTCGGTCCATGGCTGGTCACCGCCGATGAAGTGGCTGATCCGCAGAATCTTTCGATGTGGCTGGAAGTTAATGGCAAGCGCTTCCAGAACGGCAGCACCAGGACCATGATTTTCAATGTCGCTTTCCTGATCCATTACATCAGCCAGTTCGTCACCTTGTACCCGGGCGACATCATTTCGACCGGCACTCCGCCCGGCGTCGGCATGGGGCAAAAACCGCCGCTTTATCTCAAGCACGGCGACGTGATACGGCTCGGCATCGACGGTCTCGGCGAACAGCAACAGACTGTGCATGCATGGGACGAGAGCTTGCTGGATTAACCGGTTCAATTTCGATTTGTGCCTGGGAAGCACAAGTGTTGTTCTGATTTCCTGGATTGTGCTGATTGCTGGAAATAATAATAATGAATGGCAATCAGTGTTTGACTCGATTGACACCAACATACCGAGGCAAAACCATGAAATCGGAAAACATCAGCCATCTGCTGACAGGAGAACACACCCACAACATCATCCATCTGGCAGAGGATCAGACTATCTCGATTCAGAAAGCCTTGAAACAGGGCGAGAGAATCAAGTGCCTGAGCGGCCTGTTATGGATTACCGCGGCAGATTTCAAAGGAGATATTTTCTTGAATGAAAATAAGGATGTTGAAATGCATGGCGCAAAACACATCGTGATCACCGCTTTAAAAGCTTCCAGTTTCACCTACGAGCAGACGATGACGTAATAGATGACGTAAGATTCGGCATTGCTCGCCGCTTTGGCCGGGCGTCTTGGCCCGATCGGGGCGCGGAGAATGCCAATGTCTTTTGATGTCGATCTGTTTGTGATCGGAGCCGGTTCCGGCGGCGTGCGCGCCGCCCGTTTTTCTGCCGGGTTCGGCGCCCGTGTGGCGGTGGCGGAAAGCCGTTATCTGGGCGGTACTTGTGTCAATGTAGGCTGCGTGCCGAAGAAGTTTCTGGTCTACGGCGCTCATTTCAGCGAGGATTTCGAGCAGGCGTCCAGTTTCGGCTGGAGCGCAGGCAAGCCGCAATTCGACTGGCCCACGCTGATCGCCAACAAGAATCGCGAGATTCACCGGCTCAACGAAGTCTATCGCGGCTTGTTGCTCAACAGCGGCGTCACGCTGCACGAGGGCCACGCCCGGCTGCTGGATAAGCACACCGTCGAGATCAACGGCCAGCGCATACGTGCCGCCAACATCCTGATTGCCACCGGCAGCTGGCCGCAAGTGCCGGATATCCCCGGCAAGGAATTTGCCATTACCTCCAACGAAGCGTTCTTTTTAAAACAACTGCCGCGCCGCGTGCTGGTGATCGGCGGCGGTTATATCGCGGTCGAATTCGCTTCGATCTTTCATGGCCTGGGGGCGCAGACCAGCCTGCTGTACCGGGGCGATCTGTTCTTGCGCGGTTTCGATCATGGCGTGCGCCAGCATTTGAATGACGAATTCCTGAAGAAAGGCGTGGACCTGCAATTCAATGCCGATATCGCCAGCATAAGCAAGCTGGCCGACGGCAGTTTGAACGTGCGCTTGAAAGATGGCCGCGTGCTCGACACCGACTGCGTGTTCTACGCTACCGGCCGGCGGCCGATGCTGGATGAACTAGGCCTTGAGAATGTCGAGGTGGCGCTGGACGCCAAAGGATTTATCCAGGTCGATCAGGAATACCGCAGCTCGGAGCCAAACATCCTGGCATTGGGCGACGTCATCGGCAAGGTGCAACTCACGCCGGTGGCGCTGGCCGAAGGCATGGCCGTCGCCCGGCGTTTGTTCCGCCCCGAGGACTATCGTCCGGTGGATTATCAGCTGATTCCGAGCGCGGTGTTCAGCTTGCCCAACATCGGCACGGTGGGACTGACGGAAGAACAGGCGCAGAAGGCCGGACATCAGCTGAAAATCTTCGAAACCCGGTTCCGGCCGATGAAGCTGAGCCTGGGCGATTACCATGAAAAAACCATGATGAAGCTGATAGTCGACGCTGACAGCGACAAAGTGCTCGGCTGCCATATGGTAGGGCCGGATGCCGGAGAAATCATCCAAGGCATTGCAGTAGCCTTGCGCGCCGGCGCCACCAAGCGCGTGTTCGACGACACCATCGGCATACACCCGACCTTGGCCGAAGAATTTGTCACGCTGAGAACGCCACGCCCGGATTGACAAACTGATGCCAACAGCGGGACGTCTGCTGCTAATATGGCAAGCTGTGAAATCAGATCAACGCAGACGCAGCCATGAACGAAAATGAAAAAAAACCGGAATTGACAGAACAAGATGAAGCAGCAGGTTTCACGCGCCGCCGCTTTCTCGGCAGCGTGGTTGCAGTGGGCGCCAGCCTGGCCTTGTCCGATTGCGCCAGCGACGGCAGCCGGCAGATAGCCGACGCTGCCGATGCAAAGCAGGAAAAGCTGCTGGACCAGCAACTGCAATCGGCCATCAAGCATGTGGTGGTAATCTACGCCGAGAACCGCAGTTTCAATAACCTCTACGGTAATTTCCCGGGTGTGCAAAAACCTCTGGCGCAAGCGCTGCAAGCGCGCTACACGCAACTGGACCGCGACGGTAAAACGCCGCTGGCGCAACTGCCCAAGATCTGGGGCGGCCTGGTGCCGCAGGCGCAGCAGGTGGATGGCCAACGCTATGCGATTGCCGAAGACCAGATTACGGGCTTGCCCAACGCCCCGTTCAAGTTGAGCGACCAGCACGGAAAACTCTTGCCGCAAGGCGTGATCACGCGTGATCTATGGCATAGGTTTTATCAAAACCAGATGCAGATCAATGGCGGCAAAAACGACCAGTTCGTAGCCTGGGCCGATTCCGGCGCGCTGACCATGGGGCACTACAGTGAAACCGCCAGCAAACTGCGCTTGTGGAAACTGGCCGAGCAGTACACCTTGTGCGACAACTTTTTCATGTCGGCTTTCGGCGGTTCCTATCTCAACCATATCTTCCTGATTTCCGGGCAGACGCCGTATTATCCCGACGTCCACAACAGCCCGGCGCGTCATAACGTGTCGACCGTAGAGGGCGATGATCCCAAGGGCGCGCGTCTGAAACTGGATGACAAGAATCCGGCCTCGGCCATCGATGGCCCGCCCAAATTTCTGCGCGACCGCGCCATCACGCCGGACGGCTATGCGGTCAATACCATGGCGCCGCCGTACCAGCCCAGTTTCGTCAAACCGGTGAAAGGCGGCGATCCGGCTTACGCCGATGCCGACGATCCGATGGTGCTGCCGCCGCAAACCTATGCAACCATCGGCGATCGTCTGTCGGAAAAAGGCGTCAGCTGGGCCTGGTATTCCGGCGCCTGGCAAGCTGCATTGGACGGCAAGGCGAACGACGACGCGGTGCCGAATTTTCAATATCATCACCAGCCCTTCAATTACTTCAAAAGTTTTGCGCCCGGCACCGCGCTGCGCGAAACGCATTTGAAAGATGCCGGGCTGGGCGACGATCCGGCCACCAACAAATTCCTGGCGGACGTCGATGCAGGACGCTTGCCGCAGGTCAGCTTCTACAAACCGCAGGGCAATCTGAACCTGCATGCCGGTTACGCCGACGTCGAATCCGGCGATCGTCACATTGCCAACGTCATCGCCCATCTGCAGCGCGGACCGCAATGGCCGCACATGATGGTGATCATCACCCACGATGAAAACGGCGGCTGGTGGGACCATGTAGCGCCGCCCAAGGGCGACCGCTGGGGGCCGGGTTCACGGATTCCTGCAACTGTCATTTCGCCGTATGCAAAAAAGGGATTTGTCGATCACACGGTGTACGACACCACCTCCATCATGCGTTTCATTACCCGCCTGCACGGCTTGCGCAAGCTGGATGCATTGATCGCACGTGATCAGGCGTTCCGCGAAAATCAGCAAGCGCCGCTAGGAGATCTGACCAATACCTTGAATTTGGCATAGCTTGCTGTGCTGCTGAGAGCATTGCGTATTTCCGAGAGGATATGCTGAGTTGCTGGATAAAGGCAGTGCGCAGATCGAGCAACTCATCGTCGAACAAAACGCCAATGACGCCGATATCGAAGAAGTCACCGTGGCGCTGCTGTACGTGCTGCCTAGCGAATTCGACACCATCCAGATCAAGCTGAAAGCGCTGCCGGAAGTGCATGAGGTGAGTGCAATCCGTTTGCCATAAATGCTGCTCATCCGATAGCTAGCGGATTTGCGGAAGGGCAAGGCGGGATATCGATTGCAGGATTCTCCGCCTTGACCAGCGCTGGCTAATGAAATTGATAGCGCATGTTAGCGTAGATAAAACGTCCTACGAGATCATTGGTACTTTGAACGAATGTGTCGGAGTATGACGAATTTGCATATACCGGCGCTTTGTCAAACAGATTGTTGGTGCCAAAGTTCAATGTCAGGTTTTTCATCGGTTTGGTGTTGAAATTCATATCCCATACTGTGTAAGACGGAATACGCGCATTCGTGATGGCGGGATCCTGGGAGTGGGTCGGGTCATCGATATTGCGGGTGCTGGCGTAAGTTCTGGCCGTAATCGCCAGTTCGTGGCTGGCATATTCGTAAGCTGTACGGAAGGAATTGCTCCATCTAGGATGCTTGATTGAATCCAGCCGGCTTACCGGCGCCGCACCCGGTGTGGTGCTCTGTTTTAAACTGAGTGTGTAATTGTTGGCTTCGCGGAACTTGAGTTTGCCCCAATTGCCAAGAGATACGTCGTATTTCACATCCAGATCGAGACCTTGGAGATCAGTTCTGCCGACGTTGATATAGGGTGAGGTGATGCTGTTGATTCGGCCCTTATTGAGTCCGGGATAGCGTTTTTCCAGCGCAGCATTGCGAGGATCGCGGCCAATCATCGCTGCATAGCCAGGGACGACATCTTCGTTGTCCAGAATATATTGCGGATCAAGCGACTGAATCGTGTTGCGCTGCTTGATGCCATACCAGTCTAGCGATGCGGACAACTCTTTGGCCGCTTGCCAAACAACGCCAAA
>NZ_JAGQEG010000162.1 GCF_018305005.1 Collimonas silvisoli | reverse complement strand
ACGCGCAAAGCAAAAACCCTCTGAATGATTAGTTCAGAGGGTTTTTTAATAAGAGCCTGACGATGACCTACTTTCACACTGGTTGCAGCACTATCATCGGCGCAAAGTCGTTTCACGGTCCTGTTCGGGATGGGAAGGGGTGGTACCAACTCGCTATGGTCATCAGGCATAACTTGTAGCCGCTGCTTGTTCTCCAGTTGGAGCAACAAGAAGCGCAATTTAGAAGAAGTAGTTTTTTATACCGAACTCACTGTTGTTTTCACAGAGAGTGAGTCCGGTTGGGTATGAATGTCCAAACGGTGTGTTGAGCACCTTGGCAAACAATTAAAAGCTCATCATATAACCTGCTAAGGTTATAGGGACAAGCCTCACGGGCAATTAGTATCAGTTAGCTTAACGTATTACTACGCTTCCACACCTGACCTATCAACGTCCTGGTCTCGAACGACCCTTTAGGGGAATCTAGTTCCCGGGAAATATCATCTTAAGGCAAGTTTCCCGCTTAGATGCTTTCAGCGGTTATCTCTTCCGAACTTAGCTACCCGGCAATGCCACTGGCGTGACAACCGGTACACCAGAGGTTCGTCCACTCCGGTCCTCTCGTACTAGGAGCAGCCCCCTTCAAATTTCCAACGCCCACGGCAGATAGGGACCGAACTGTCTCACGACGTTTTAAACCCAGCTCACGTACCACTTTAAATGGCGAACAGCCATACCCTTGGGACCGGCTACAGCCCCAGGATGTGATGAGCCGACATCGAGGTGCCAAACTCCCCCGTCGATATGAACTCTTGGGAGGAATCAGCCTGTTATCCCCAGAGTACCTTTTATCCGTTGAGCGATGGCCCTTCCATACAGAACCACCGGATCACTATGTCCTACTTTCGTACCTGCTCGACTTGTCAGTCTCGCAGTTAAGCACGCTTATGCCATTGCACTATTAGCACGATGTCCGACCGTACCTAGCGTACCTTCGAACTCCTCCGTTACACTTTGGGAGGAGACCGCCCCAGTCAAACTGCCTACCATGCACTGTCCCCGATCCGGATAACGGACCAAGGTTAGAACCTCAAACAAACCAGGGTGGTATTTCAAGGTTGGCTCCACGAGAACTAGCGTCCCCGCTTCAAAGCCTCCCACCTATCCTACACAGATTGGTTCAAAGTCCAATGCAAAGCTACAGTAAAGGTTCATGGGGTCTTTCCGTCTAGCCGCGGGTAGATTGCATCATCACAAACATTTCAACTTCGCTGAGTCTCGGGAGGAGACAGTGTGGCCATCGTTACGCCATTCGTGCAGGTCGGAACTTACCCGACAAGGAATTTCGCTACCTTAGGACCGTTATAGTTACGGCCGCCGTTTACTGGGACTTCAATCAAGAGCTTGCACCCCATCATTTAATCTTCCAGCACCGGGCAGGCGTCACACCCTATACGTCCACTTTCGTGTTTGCAGAGTGCTGTGTTTTTATTAAACAGTCGCAGCCACCTTTTTATTGCAGCCCTTTCGTCCTTCTGGCGCAGGCCAGTCAAACTACATGGGCGTACCTTATCCCGAAGTTACGGTACAAATTTGCCGAGTTCCTTCTCCCGAGTTCTCTCAAGCGCCTTAGAATACTCATCTCGCCCACCTGTGTCGGTTTGCGGTACGGTCTCGTTAGACTGAAGCTTAGAGGCTTTTCTTGGAACCACTTCCGATTGCTTCGCAAACAAGTTTGCTCGTCCCATACCCTTGAATTACGCTGCCGGATTTGCCTAACAGCCTTCTCTGATATAGGAACCGGGACTTCCAACACCCGGACAACCTTCCGCGATCCGTCCCCCCATCGCATCTAACGACGGTGCAGGAATATTAACCTGCTTCCCATCAGCTACGCATCTCTGCCTCGCCTTAGGGGCCGACTCACCCTGCTCCGATGAACGTTGAACAGGAAACCTTGGGCTTACGGCGTGGGGGCTTTTCACCCCCATTATCGCTACTCATGTCAGCATTCGCACTTCTGATACCTCCAGCATCCTTTACAAGACACCTTCGCAGGCTTACAGAACGCTCTCCTACCATATCCATAAATGGATATCCGCAGCTTCGGTGACTGGCTTAGCCCCGTTACATCTTCCGCGCAGGACGACTCGATCAGTGAGCTATTACGCTTTCTTTAAAGGATGGCTGCTTCTAAGCCAACCTCCTGACTGTTTTAGCCTTCCCACTTCGTTTGCCACTTAGCCAATCTTTGGGACCTTAGCTGGCGGTCTGGGTTGTTTCCCTCTTGACGTCGGACGTTAGCACCCGGCGTCTGTCTCCCAAGCTCGCACTCATCGGTATTCGGAGTTTGCAATGGTTTGGTAAGTCTCGATGACCCCCTAGCCATAACAGTGCTCTACCCCCGATGGTGATACTTGAGGCACTACCTAAATAGTTTTCGGAGAGAACCAGCTATTTCCAAGTTTGTTTAGCCTTTCACCCCTACCCACAGCTCATCCCCTAATTTTTCAACATTAGTGGGTTCGGACCTCCAGTGCGTGTTACCGCACCTTCATCCTGGCCATGAGTAGATCACTTGGTT
Source organism: Collimonas silvisoli (assembly GCF_018305005.1). Classification (GTDB taxonomy): domain Bacteria; phylum Pseudomonadota; class Gammaproteobacteria; order Burkholderiales; family Burkholderiaceae_D; genus Collimonas; species Collimonas silvisoli. The sequence continues at coordinate 3,054 of NZ_JAGQEG010000162.1, read as the reverse complement.
TCGGGTCTACACCCAGCGACTGAACGCCCTATTCGGACTCGATTTCTCTACGCCTTCCCTATACGGTTAAGCTTGCCACTGAATGTAAGTCGCTGACCCATTATACAAAAGGTACGCAGTCACGGAACAAGTCCGCTCCTACTGTTTGTATGCACACGGTTTCAGGATCTATTTCACTCCCCTTCCGGGGTTCTTTTCGCCTTTCCCTCACGGTACTGGTTCACTATCGGTCGATATCGAGTATTTAGCCTTGGAGGATGGTCCCCCCATGTTCAGACAGGATTACACGTGTCCCGCCCTACTTGTTGCAAGCTTAGTTCCACAATGATCATTTCGTGTAAGGGGCTATCACCCTCTATGGCTGCCATTTCCAGAGCATTCCACTATGTCCACTGCTAAAACTTGCGGCTGTTCCCATTTCGCTCGCCACTACTTTGGGAATCTCGGTTGATTTCTTTTCCTGCAGCTACTTAGATGTTTCAGTTCGCCACGTTCGCTTTACACACCTATGTATTCAGTGTGCAATGACCACTAGGGCCGGGTTTCCCCATTCGGAAATCTGCGGATCAAAGCTTGTTTGCTAGCTCCCCGCAGCTTATCGCAAGCTACTACGTCCTTCATCGCCTGATATCGCCAAGGCATCCACCATGTGCACTTATTCACTTGTCCCTATAACGTTAGCCTCTGACTGCGTTCACAGCCAACAACCGGTTATAGAGGTATTTCTATGAGTTTAGCGTTTGCCGTATCCAAAGCGTTTTCGCATTCTCCATGCAGCTTGCGCCCATGGAGTCTTTTGAGAACTCTTTACATACTTTTTGATTTGATACAATCATACCCATCAACAAACAATGTCTTGTCTGCTGACGAATCTTTACTACTTCTTCTAAATTGTTAAAGAACAGTTATTGCTTTTGATCTTCAAAAGACCAAACCTAAATCCCAGTACATCCCCGCATAACCATGCGCTGCACCGACTTAGGTTTGATATTTCTCACCAAGGAAACTTGGTGGAGGTTGACGGGATCGAACCGACGACCCCCTGCTTGCAAAGCAGGTGCTCTCCCAGCTGAGCTAAACCCCCGAAACTTTGTGGTGGGTCTGGTTGGGCTCGAACCAACGACCCCCGCGTTATCAACACGGTGCTCTAACCAACTGAGCTACAGACCCGCTTGGATCAGTACGAGCCTACCATCAACTTCAGCACTCTCATGCCGCAGCCTTTGACCGATACCTGTTCTTCTTTATTAACAGACGATAAGTGTGGACGCTTAACTTTCATGCAAACTCTAGAAAGGAGGTGATCCAGCCGCACCTTCCGATACGGCTACCTTGTTACGACTTCACCCCAGTCACGAATCCTACCGTGGTAAGCGCCCTCCTTACGGTTAGGCTACCTACTTCTGGTAAAACCCGCTCCCATGGTGTGACGGGCGGTGTGTACAAGACCCGGGAACGTATTCACCGCGACATGCTGATCCGCGATTACTAGCGATTCCAACTTCATGTAGTCGAGTTGCAGACTACAATCCGGACTACGATACACTTTCTGGGATTAGCTCCCCCTCGCGGGTTGGCGGCCCTCTGTATGTACCATTGTATGACGTGTGAAGCCCTACCCATAAGGGCCATGAGGACTTGACGTCATCCCCACCTTCCTCCGGTTTGTCACCGGCAGTCTCATTAGAGTGCCCTTTCGTAGCAACTAATGACAAGGGTTGCGCTCGTTGCGGGACTTAACCCAACATCTCACGACACGAGCTGACGACAGCCATGCAGCACCTGTGTAAAGGTTCTCTTTCGAGCACTCCCAAATCTCTTCGGGATTCCTTCCATGTCAAGGGTAGGTAAGGTTTTTCGCGTTGCATCGAATTAATCCACATCATCCACCGCTTGTGCGGGTCCCCGTCAATTCCTTTGAGTTTTAATCTTGCGACCGTACTCCCCAGGCGGTCTACTTCACGCGTTAGCTGCGTTACCAAGTCAATTAAGACCCGACAACTAGTAGACATCGTTTAGGGCGTGGACTACCAGGGTATCTAATCCTGTTTGCTCCCCACGCTTTCGTGCATGAGCGTCAGTGTTATCCCAGGGGGCTGCCTTCGCCATCGGTATTCCTCCACATCTCTACGCATTTCACTGCTACACGTGGAATTCTACCCCCCTCTGACACACTCTAGCCGTGCAGTCACAAATGCCATTCCCAGGTTAAGCCCGGGGATTTCACACCTGTCTTACACAACCGCCTGCGCACGCTTTACGCCCAGTAATTCCGATTAACGCTTGCACCCTACGTATTACCGCGGCTGCTGGCACGTAGTTAGCCGGTGCTTATTCTTCAGGTACCGTCATTAGGACTCTGTATTAGAAAATCCCGTTTCTTCCCTGACAAAAGAGCTTTACAACCCGAAGGCCTTCTTCACTCACGCGGCATTGCTGGATCAGGGTTGCCCCCATTGTCCAAAATTCCCCACTGCTGCCTCCCGTAGGAGTCTGGGCCGTGTCTCAGTCCCAGTGTGGCTGGTCGTCCTCTCAGACCAGCTACTGATCGATGCCTTGGTGAGCCTTTACCTCACCAACTAGCTAATCAGATATCGGCCGCTCTATGAGCATGAGGTCTTGCGAGCCCCCACTTTCATCCGTAGATCGTATGCGGTATTAGCTAGTCTTTCGACTAGTTATCCCCCACTCAAAGGTACGTTCCGATATATTACTCACCCGTTCGCCACTCGTCAGCGGAGCAAGCTCCCTGTTACCGTTCGACTTGCATGTGTAAGGCATGCCGCCAGCGTTCAATCTGAGCCAGGATCAAACTCTTCAGTTCAATCTCTGTTTTGTGACATTGCTGCCTAGCATCTCTGCTATCGCTCACTCAAAATACTGACAGGCCGTCCAAATAAATTCAGACGCCTATTTTCTTCTTCTGTGAACATTTAATGTTTTAAGTTATACGCTCCTGACTTACATCAGCAGCGCTGCACTTCCATCAAACGCCCACACTTATCGACTGTTAATTGTTAAAGAACCTTCCACTTCGCGCCACCAAAAACCCGG
>NZ_JAGQEG010000161.1 GCF_018305005.1 Collimonas silvisoli | reverse complement strand
TCCCGGCATCCGCTTCCTTCAAGATCCCAATAATCTGCTCTTCCGTAAATCTCGATTTCTTCATGACTAGCTCTCCATCAGCACAGTCACTAACTTTACATTGGGATACTCTGGAGGGGTAAGGTCACGCCCAATTCAAACATGACATAGATGGACTGAATGCTTGTCGGGCTTAGAAGCGCCAGGAAGGCCTGAGCATCAAATACTTCCTGTCTCAACTGCTCATCCGAATGTGTGCCGGCAGGAAGCTTATAGCCATCGACGCTGGTGCAGCGAATATCCTTGGCAGCTAGCGGGAGGGCAGCGCGGAGAAAAATGACAAAGGCTTCCGCAATCTGCTTATCTGTACTGCTGTGGCTTACGAATATTTTCATAGTTCCTTCGGTTGGTTCATCATCAGTAGCATCGAATTTGCATGCGCGCAATTCCTGCACTATGCGATGTGCTTCTTGGGCGTCTTTGTCAGTGCTAGATGCCCAGCCAGGTTGAACATAAAATATTCCGGGACTTGGATTGGGACTTGGGCGCCACTTGGCGACAAAGTCCTCAATTCGTTGCATCAAATAGTCAATTTCTTCTAGGGCTTCTAGAGAGGGCTTACCAGCTAGAAGTTCCAGAGCTTCTTCGGCCAATGGTTTTAACGATACGAGGTGTTTTGGCTCGGACTCAATCGCTGCTGCGGCACTTCGCACAACTGTTTTGAGGCGTTTCCATTTCTGGGGCGGTGAAGAAGATTCTGCTGTCATTTGTTTTCCATGTGCGTTACGCAAATATTCGTTGAAATTCTGGCGATGTAGCGAGAAAGAGTCGATGGCTCTTACGCTGCATGATTAAATCAAAGTGTTTCTCGGATTAATGTTTGTTAAAAATCAATTGGCTCAATATTCAGTGAAAAAATTTAATCTCAGTATAAAGAAAACGAGATTTATTTATATTTTGACTATGGTAAAGAAAATATTGCTTTATTACAAATTTAAATGGCGATTTGATCTGCTCAATCTTCCGTGCAAGACGGTCGACCTCGCAGATCGTAACGAAGAATTCAAGGATGAGTCGATGATCGTTCTATCAATAGGAAGCGCTAGTTCCCTTCAGTAAGAATTGGAGCATGGTGACTGTTAAACCTTCTATCTAACTTCTCCTTGAGGTTAGGCTTGGCCTTGATGGCAGTATCCGTGACGTTATTGCTGCTGTTACTGCCGCCAGCTTCAGGGAAGAACTCTTCCACGATCTCAGGAATTTCTTCTTCGCTGTCCTCGAACGCACCATTGGTAAGCCCGTGCTTGCCGGCTGCATCAAGCGCATCCTGGTCATAGCCGGTCATCAAGCGCCGTTCGTAGATATCCTTGGCTTTAACGATGGCCCCCTCCAGAATTTGTCCTTCCCGAGCTGAAATGTCGGCGTAGTAGATAGGAGTACGGTGGCTCATAGTGGTGCTCTTGGCCCGTAGCCGCAACTCCAATGGCAGACACGCAAGCAAGTTGCCGGATACTGCCTGGTAATAGCTAAGCCGTGCCGCCAGGGTACGAATGCTGTTAAAACCGGTTGTCCTGAAGATGAAGGTGCCCAGGTCGTCTTCTTCCTCACCGATGCGAACATTCAAGCGACCGTAAGGCTTGCAGCCAGCCTTGGCAAGCTCGCAGCTATCAGGCGAAGGGCAGGGAAGTGTCGCCATTCCCGATGCCGTGTAGCGTCTACAAGTCTCTCCATTGCCGGTGCAAAGGGGCCTGCCGTTCTGGCGGTCGAATAGGCAGTATTCGGCACGCAGATTGAGATCCGGTTCGTTGAAAAGCAACCGGATGGGGATGGAACGGATCTTGTGATTGTCCTGCGTCTTGCGTAATGCCTCATCGTAGGGATGGGCAATCCATCCGTCCTTGCTCTGCACTTGCGTCGTGATCGTGAATTGGTCATCCTTCTCCGGCAATCGCTTGCCGTTTTTTTCTACTATCTTGCCGATGGAAATGCGCCCGAGTATCGGCGGCGTGATGGCGAGTCCTTTAATCATTGATTTATCCTTAAAATAGCAAAGCCCGCCCCGGTTTCCGCTAGGGGCAGGCAGCACAAACAGCCCCTAGCGTTGGGGCGACTGACTCCGGTTGAACTACAAGGGGATTACGTGTTGATGAGGAACCGGCGACTGCCGGGTTTCACGAGGGGATAGCGTTGGACGAGATCGGGCTGGTCTGTCAGGAGTGCTTCGATATCGATCCCAAGACCATCCTTGCTGCGTTTCCAGCTCACGTCACCGATTTCAAACAAGGCCCTGCTCGCGTCACCCATGCGTTGCTGGATACGTTGCTTCAGCTCTTCCGCGATCTTGGCGCGGTTGGCAATCTCATCCCGTATGGTGAGCAGGTAGGCAAATGCAGCAGACATGGCACTATCGCGAGTCAGATCGAGCGTGTTGCCGGAATCGTGGGGATACAGGCACCGTAATGCGACATCAGCAGAGTCACTGCCGTCTACTGGCGGCGGGGTGTCGGTTTCGACGTAGTGCCAGAATCGCTGCTCTAATTCGATGAGGCGGGCAATCAAAGCATCATCCCGTTCGATCCGATAGATCCGGATCTCTTGCCCGCAGACCAGGACACAGACATCGGCAGCGGCCTTGTTCGTGACCGCCAATTGGTGTTGTACCTGCAACTGGACATATTCCGGTACGCCGTCTCGCCATAAGCGAGCACCAAATTCGCCAGCGGTTTTACATTCAAGAATCTGTACATCGGCGATGCCCATCACCTCGCGGTCGATGTTCGCCAGCATCCAGGGAATATCGGGATGTTGTAGTACGGCGTTGATCTTGCGGACGCGATGGCCAGTGCGTCGGGTGTAGTGGGCCGCGACAATGGGTTGCAGCAACGTCCCCCAGTACATCGGACTCGTTTCATCGTTGGGATCGATCTTAGGCAAATTACCGTCCCTGCCTGTCTTGACCATCCAAAGTTCCAGTTGTGATTGATATGGATTCAAGCCTACTGCTGCGCCGGCGTCGCTGCTGCCGATCCCGCCCTTGCGTACAGTGAGCCAAGCATCTCGGCTCAGAACATTGGTTTTAACCAGTTTCAAGGCAGGACGACCGGTCCTGATTGCATCAACTCTTTCTACGATGCCCATATTAGATCCTTCAATAGAAAAAGCCCGGTGAGTGGAAACTCGACCGGGCGTTTATGACGATTGTGGGAAGGCCTTAAGCAGCCATCAGCAATGCTTGATCGAGTGCCTTTTGTTTCAGCGTGGCTCCTTGCCCGAACCATGCGGCGTCCAGGCGATGCTCCGTACTTCTTGCCCGGCGCTCATGATCCACGTACTCGGTGACAGCATTGAGCAAGCCAAATGCTGTGCCTTTGGAGGACGTGAATTCCGAGCCTTTGCCTTGGCCGTCATACAGGGCCTGTACTTTCTTCATGGCGCGTTCGTTGCTGAGGCCGGTGGCCGTGGTGGCCGGATCAGTGAAAACACGCAGGAAGTAGTTCATGGCTTCGTGCGATTTGACCTTGCGTTCGGACAGGGTTTTCATGCGATACAGGAAGGCGTCCCATGCCGAGACCGATATACCTAATTGCTTCTTGACGGCTTGCGGATCAAAGCTGGTGCTGTGCGGCACCTTGACGGCACCGCTGCCATTGGCGAGGGCGACGGCCAAGGTGTTATTGCAGACCACGCGGATGCTGGTGAATTGCGCCGTTGTAGCAAGCGTCCCGTCGCACGCGGTTGCCAGCAGCAGATAGCCGTTGATGGTGTCATTGCCTTTCAAGGTGGCCGACTGGCCGGTCTTGGCCAGTGCCCAGATCTTCCTGCCGAATTTGAGGACGCCAGCCGTTTCCAGCTCGAAGCCGGAAATCTCGGTCAGATCGCGGTAAAACTCCAGAATCTCACAGGGTTGCACGACCTGGTAGCGATTGGAGACGACCGACAACGGCGCTTTGGTGTCGGAGCGATACAGCACCTTTTGATCGGGGAAGGACATGATGGCGCCTAGGGCGCCGGCAGATTCCGACATATAGCGCACCGGTGTTTCCAGAATATTGAAGGCCATGCCGGCTTGTTTGGCCCAGACTTCCAGGGGTTGCTTTGCAGTGAGGCGATTGCCAAGGCCGTGCCATGGCGTGGCATTGACGTAAGCCATTTGTTCGAGGAGGTGTGCCATTGGATATTTTCTTTCGTTTGGTATGCACGTGACGATGCCGCTGTGTAAAGCAGCAAGACAGTCCAGCGCGTGGGATGGATTAAAGGTAAGGCGGGGAAACTGCTAGGAGTTACGGATATGCAGGTAGCGCAGGATGGTTAGGCGAATCCGGTTGTTGGTCGTGATCTTGCTCCTGGTCGAAGTCAGGTGAATTATCCTGCTGATAGGTGTATCCCCGGTGTTGCTCATCTTCCGGAGAGCTGGAATTGCTGCTGAAGGTATATCCGCATTGCAGGCAATAGTAGTTATTCAGCACGTGCTCATCGACCACTTCGCCGAGTTTGACGCCTGCGGCACAGCCGGCGGCTCCGCCCAACAGTCCTGCGACGACTGCGCCAGCAATGCCACCGACAGCCGCACCTGCAGGACCAGCAATGAATCCGGCCATGGCGCCAATTTCAGCACCACTGATACAGCCAGCAGCACCGGCCACAGCACCAGCGACTGTGCCGACAGCGCCACATGTTCGTTTGGCGTAGTTGTAGGTGTTGATCCGTTCGGATTGGCATTGCGGGCAAGTACAGGGCATGCGGTCATATTCCTTTTTAAATCCGTCGAACAGCATGATTTGCCTTGCTCTTCATTTTCGTGATGTATGCGCCCAAGCTTGCAGTGGACAGAACGCCCAGCGCAAAGACGATGGCAAATGCGGCGAGGCTTTCGAGAGGTGAATTATTTGATCCCAATTGGACTCCTTGTAATGATTGTGGTGTTACGTGGGAAATGTTGTGCCTGAATTTCGACAGCTTTATTGTCTTGTCCAAGCCGTGACGATGCTGAAGAGTGCGGCGCCTTGGCGATGCAGCCTGGCTGCTTCGCGCAAAGTGCCTTCTTCCTTCACCGCGGCGCGATGATACTGACGACGCATTTCTTGTGCTTTCACGAAGCATTGTTGTGCGTCCCAAGCAGCAAATTTGATGTTGTCCGGGGCGTGCGATTTGGCGATGCGTCGATGCAGGTCCTGTGCGCGCTCTCGCCAGGTCATGCGGGTTTTTCTCAGGCACATGGTTTGCCAAGCAACCTACGCAAGAACCATACCCTGGCGAGGGTGACGGCAAACAAGATAACGAGGGAGGTCATCGCCAGATCCATATCGACTTCGACATCATTGCCGATGGCGATCACGATATAAGCGGCAAGCGCGATAGAGAAATAGATGCAGGTACGATTGTAGCTGCGTGAAGTGTCGCTGGCGCCAGCTGGGACGAGCATAGGTCGGATTTTAAGTGCCTGGTTTAACTCGGTCACAGCCTTAACTTTGACGGCCGAATAAAACGCCACAATGCTTAACGTTGCGCCAACGGTATTGCAGAGCGTGAGAGATATATGCTGATTCATGGGAGTTCCTGAGTTTAAATTGACAATTGAGAACGATTGTTTCCATTCTCAATAGGGGGATATGTGCCTGAGATTTTTTTCAGTCGGCGTAGAAAGTGAAATGGGCAGAGCCGGAAATCCGGCTCT
>NZ_JAGQEG010000160.1 GCF_018305005.1 Collimonas silvisoli | reverse complement strand
GAAACATGAGTTTTGGCCTCATCAGACAACGCCAACAGTTGGGGATGATCGCTGCGGCGTTAGTGCAACCGTCCCAGGGAGGCGAAGATGACCGCCGAAACCTGCACGAATATTTCGTCAAGATTCCCGCAAATATTGTCAAAGGAACGTTCGGTGCGACCGGAATTCGAATGTCTAAAGAGTCGGCCCAATCCTGGCTGCTCGCCCAGTGCGATTTCGACACGGCGACCCAACAAAAGCAAGTTGTGGCCGGCTACCCCGGATCGGCATTGGCCGAAGCTGCCGTTGCGACGGGAGCAGCGCTGCGCGCTCTTAACGATAAATTTAAAATTGTCATTATCTGAGGTATCGCCAATCAACTAGGAGCCGCGTCATGGTAACTAAGTCTTTTCCCGATGCAGTTGAACTGTTGCTCGATCAGTGTGCCGACCTTGAGCTGGTGGTTACAGTTGAATGTGTCAATGATGAACAGATTGTGGTGCTCGGGCCTGCTGGGGAGCGTATCTCGGTCGATCTCAGCAATGGCAAGCTCTCGATGATTGAACAAGTGCTGCGGGGAATTCGAATCGACTTCGATTCCTTGCCAGTACTGGTACAAGGTGAAAGCAAGGATATCCGCCTGCTTACCCCTGCAATATCGGTCGCCCGGTTAATCCCCAGTGTGTATTCGTTTACTGAGAACCGTTATGGACAAGTACCTGGGACTGAGCTCATCCGTGCACGTTTCAGCGCCGATCTGTTTCGAACCTTGGACTGCATGCCCGGTGCGCGTCATGTGTCCACTGCGTTCCTGGGTTTAATCGAATCTGTGAAGGGACCATTGCTTGCCGAGCGTGTTGTCCAACCCAGCAATATCGAAATCCGGGTCAAGCGCTACCACATAGGCTCGCCATTGCATCGGTACCGCTATACAGACCGCTACCCTACCGCGCGGAATGGCCAGCCCCTCAAGCGCTGGTCGCGCTTTGAAACGCCGATAGTCTGCTTCGACTGGCGTCATCCGATGACGGACCTGGACGGCAACCGCCTCGCGGATGAGCCCATTTCGGACGACTACGCAAGCGTATGGCTCGACAATCCTGCTCGAGCAAAACAACTTGCGAGCGATACTTTCCTTTGGATTGAGGACTTGTTCGCGCGAAATGGATTGCTTTTGATCGACATTTGTTTCTTCATCGATCAGACTGGATCGGTCATTTTCGGTGAGATCAGCCCGGATTGCATGAGGGTTCGAAGCCAGGCGGCAGACGAATCCGAAGCCTTTGACAAAGACAAATGGCGGTCCGGCGGAGAGCCGCAAGAGGTGCTCACTCGCTACGGATCTCTGTATAACCTAGTGTTCGATTCTGCAGTACAAACCAGCAATAAGGAGGCTCGTCATGGAACCACTGACAATTAAGAACCGCCGCACCAAGATCTCTTCCGGCGGGGTCATTACACTTCCGGTTTCGGCCAGGAAGACTTTGCAAATGTCCCTGGGAGTCGGGACACGCGTCACCGTCGCCATTGAAGACGGCGCGGTCGCGATCAAACCAGCTGGAGGTTCAGGTGGTTACCGCGTCTCGCCAAAAGGGCTGATTGAACTGCGTGGCGACGCACGGGAGATTCTGGAAAGTGGCGTCGCTCGGCACTACTGGCTAGAACTTCATGACAACAAAAACCTTGTCCTGCTCCATCCGTATAAATGATGCGAAACCGCATTGTTGGTCTCGATGGCCACGACGGTGCCGGCAAGACGACACTTGCAAAACTGCTTGCGCAGCGATTGCACGGGCGGTATATCCGGACGTTTGATGGTCAATGGGGGGCGGACCTCATGCGCGCGCATGAGCAACTGAACCACAACCGAACCATCGAGATAGGTATGGCGGCAATTCAGGCAGCCGTCACTCGCGCAAGTCCGGATGAAATCATTGTCCTTGATCGCTCGTGGATGACCGTTTGCTCACTGGTTCCCCCTGATTTCTTCGAACAGCATTGGTCGTTTTGGGTACCAACGATATTGTGCTGGTCCGATTTGCCGACAACGCTGGCGCGCCTTGAGTCACGCGACGATGAAGCCAAGGAAAGTCAGGACTACCATCGGCACTTTCTTTCCAGCTATTGGGACTGTGCACGACGTGGTGATTGTCCGATACTCAGGACGGATCAGCGATCGACGGAAGAGAACCTTATCGCCCTAGAGGTATTGGCTACTTCGCTCACGACCTGATCGTTTGTGCTGGAATCGCTCTTTCTACCGTGTTCGCAGCGCTCTGGCGCGGGCTGATGGCGGCGTCATTAACAGTCCGAGCGTGTGGACAGTGCGCGATCGTGGACGGGATAGAAGGCCGGCTTGAGCGATCTACAAGAACTTTAACTCCATTGGACAACACGATATAGGCAGCTACACCTATGACAACTCCTGACCTCCTGTACAAGCACCAGTCGATGACAGCCTATTCGTTGGCATCCTTAACCAATAGCACCATCTGGCTCAAGTTCGCTATGAAGACGACATACCAAGTCTAAATGCTATACAACTCCTCGCCACTGCACGTCCGATTAAGGAACAGAAGCCAACTTATCCTGCATGCAGACGACCAAGCACGCCGGCAAAGATGAAAACTGACCACGGCAATACGCTTCAACTGCACATATGTGAAATTTCTTCAAGAGTACGCAGACCACCCTACTCACGCTAATAAGGACTTGCATGAAAATTCCATCGACGACCAACGGATATGAACAGCGCTTTTGCGCCTTTATCGATTTCTTGGGCTTTTCAGCTGCAATAGCAAATGGCACATGGACACCCGATGAGATCGTGTCGGCAATGAAGAAGGCTGGCAAGGTATCCGGTGGTGAAGAGGATCTGATACGCGTAACACAATTCTCCGACTCCCTCATTTTGTCGGCACCGGTTACCGATCCATGGGCGCTGTACTCCATCGCATCGACCGCTTTCTTTCTCACTATCGAATTGGCCGCCCACGGGATTTTACTACGGGGTGGCATCACGAAAGGTGATGCTCTATCATCAAGACACCCTGGCATTCGGTCCAGCCTTTATTCACGCCTACCGTCTTGAGCAGGCCGCCAATACACCGCGAATCATAGTAGATGCGAATATTGTGGAGCATGGCCCTTGGCCAGATACGATGGACGAGACGGACATTGATCAGCTATTGAATATCAGCATCCCCCAAGACACAGATGGATGGAGGTATGTAGACTATCTTTCGCAAAAACATGTCGGCGAGTTCGATGACGGAAATGATGGCCTTGAGCGACACTATTCAACGCTTGAAAGTTTGGTCCAGAAGTATAAAAACTCTACTGATCCAAGTATCCGCACAAAGTATGGCTGGCTCGCTGCCAAGCTCAAACAGGTCGGCAGATAAGCCTGCGTCCCTTCGGATCAAGTAAAGCACCTCGTCAGCATTTGAGGATGCACCAACACTGACGTAGGAGGCCAGCATGTTAGCCAACCTCCGACGTACTCCATCTTAATTTGGCAGCTTACGTGGACGCCCTGCGTTACTGCGACGGACACCAGGTATCTCACCGCGACCAAACACACGGCGGCGGCTTGACACCTTCTTCCGCAAATACTGGTCCTTTTTCGTCAGATATTTCACCACTCTCAGCAAGTTAGCGCGCAGCTCCTCATCGTCATGGTTGATCATGCCGATACCCAAGTATTTGTATTTACTTTTGTCTGCATTGCAATTGTGGAACGTGCCACGACCAGCAGTGATACGCTCCACCCAGTATTTACCGATCAGATCGGCCAGGTAAGGATCATGCCAAACCTTCGAACCTTTGAAGAACAAGATGCAGTGGAAATGGTGGCCTTTTTCAACACCGCTCTCCAGCTTCCAGATGTGGCCTACAAGCGCATCGAAAAGCTTGTTGCTGCGCGTGTTGTTAAACAAGCGATCAAGGTCCTTACGGGCTTCTACAAGGCCGCTGTCAGGCAGATACTTCTTCATGTAGCCAAAGTCAATCCGCAATACCAACAAACGAGACCCACCGGGCTGAGAAAACAGCTTATCGATGTAGTCTTTTGCACTTTCGAAATTACGGACTGATTTATATGCACGATCATAGATGCGGCGCTTCACCGCTTCAGATCGGCCTGTCTTACGAATATAAGCAACAAACTCGTTGCCACGCTCGCCTAAGCGCTTGTCTGGTGCGACTACGGACATGGCATTCGGATTATTAAAGTTTTCCTCGACCATATCAAAGCGCTGGTAGGCTTCAAAGAAGATCGTGACATATTCGCTAAACTCGTAGTCGTGATTGAACTCCCCGATGTAGGCGTTAAACGACTTAAAGTCCTTCGCCAATGGCAACGCTTCGAAGACAGAGTTACCCTTGCGGTCCCTGGTCAGCCCGAAAGCGTCATCATCGCTATCGACGATACTTTCAACAAAACGCTCAATGGGATATAGGAACCCCTCATAGCGATCGCCAAAGACGATCAAAGGCTTACCGTCACGTTCGGTATGGTAGACGTTGAAGTCCTGGTCAATCTGCTGATACAGCTCTTTTACATCTGAATTATCGGTGCTCACAATTACCTCGTTTATTTGTTAGGTCTTTTCTCTAGCTGAACTGGGACGACTGCAACGTCTCAGACCAGTGCTTCTGCATACCAAATGCCTATCGAATATTTATTTGCCTGATACCTACCTGCTCCTCTGGTAGACGTGTTTGAGCCGTTTAGCTCAAACACTTAGATTTCATCAGCTTTTACAATCTTCTTATTGACAGATATAAGTTCTTAATACCCCTATTAATTAGGTATAAATTATTTCTTCTTAATAACATTAAAAACCAAAATTCAACTCACCAAAAGAACGCGGATGAGCCGCACTTATTTTTTAATTTCTATTGCGCAGATGCTGCTCATGCAAAAACAAAACATACGGAGTTACGCCACTAAATCGCAAAAAAATACTACTGTTGAACCCACCTACAACAACGCTTCAAAAATGCCGCATATAGTCCAAGTCAATCCAAATCGACCTCTTCCGGATAACTTGTTCCTTGGCCAGATAGCTTGTGTTAACTCTGCTCAACTTGTATTGACATCCACCTCACTTTCTTCAAGATTAGGCACCGTCCTTCTCTGCCTGGCCGCATCACGAGGACGACCTCGTGACACGACCGGGCATATAACCGGCAACAGGATTAGCCAACAACGAAAGCGTCTTTAGAGACCTTGGCCAACCTTTCCTTGATCAAATCCAAAACGGTAGGACCACGAACGCCCGCACCGTCCACTTCCTCGATGGCTGGCGCCACCTAATCATCTGAGTCATCCGGATCATCTTGATAAACCGGATATCCAGGGTCATCAGGATCTGGTAGCTCTCGGGGATCGTCCGGATCATCAGGATCTGGTAGCTCACCCACATCGTTGAACTCAACCGAGACAACTGGCAGTGATGCAGGTGCATCAATTAAGTCATTACGATCCGTCAAATCAATCAACTCAACCGAACCAACCTGTGCTGGGACCGTTGGTGCAGTTGTTCCAGTTGGCACAGACACAAGGTGAGACGCAGCCGCAGCAAACGATGTGAGCACTGACAAATTACCGCTAGATGGCGATGTCGACTCCCACGACGGAGCTATAGAAGAAACTGGCAAGGACCAAACAAATGGACTTGCCTGCCCCCCTCCAGACTGTTTGTGATGCTGCACGCCAAGCTGCTGTTTG